>NZ_JBHRZX010000036.1:0-43727 GCF_042649785.1 Streptococcus alactolyticus
ACTTTTTTTCTACACTCAAAAAGGCTCCATAATCTCCACGGTGGTTTTACCCACTACAGAAATTATAGAGCCTAATTCTGCAATATCCTCTTGATGAGCTATGATATACCTTGCTAAATCCTTTTCAGACTCCGACAAGTGATCGAAATGCAACCCAACTAACTGTTCAAAATTCAAGACTAACCCTCCACAAACTGATGCTTTCATGCTTAATCATAACGACTGATATAACAATATTGTATACTATTTGCTAAAAATTTTCGATACCAAAAAAGACAATGCTCATCGCATTATCCCTTTAGGTATTTATTTCATTAATCAAATAAATAGACAAAAGCTTCATAAGGTTGGAGTTCTTGTTTAACATTTAATGACGATGGCTCTTTGGGGTAATTATGGATTAAACAACGCCCTGAGCGTTCCAGCAACTCTTTTGGAAGATCAACATAAGTCGGCTTATCAGCAAAAGAACACACAACAAGAAGCATCTGATTTTCGTATGTTCTCAAATAAGAATACACATTACTATCGCTTTCATTAATTAGTTCATAATCTCCGTGAACGATAATTGGTAATTGATGTCGCAAAGCAATTAGTTGTTTATAGTAATAGAAAACAGATCCTTCATCTTCTAAAGCTGACTCAGCATTAATAAATTGATTATCGCTAGAATAAGCAATCCAAGGTTTTGATGGTGAAAAACCATAGCCATCGTTGGCATCCCCATTCCAAGGGAAAGGGGTTCGAGCATTGTCTCTTGATTTGAGATACATCGACTCTTTAATATAACTTTCAGGCTCTCCTTTTTCTTTCATCAATTGCAAGAAATATTGCGTCTCAATATCTTGATAGTCTTCCACTTTTTCAAAAGGAACATTTTTCATACCTAACTCTTCTCCCTGAAAAATGTAAGGAGTCCCTTTCATCATATGTAATAAAGTAGCCAGCATTTTTGCAGATTCAACACGATATACACCGTCGTCACCAAAACGCGTTACAGCTCTAGGTTGGTCATGGTTACTCCAATATAAGCTATTCCAGCCTTCAGCTAACTTATCTTGCCACTTTGATAATACTCTCTTTAATTCACTTAATTTAAAACGAACATCAGAGAATTTGCCATAACGACCGTAGTCTAGATGCATATGGTCAAAATGGAACACCATATTTAACTCTTCATTTTCAGGTTTGGTGTAACGAAGGGCTTGATCAGCATTGGTATTAGGCGCTTCACCTACGGTCATCACATCATAACGTTTTAATACTTTTTCGTTCAATTCGTGCAAATACTCATGAACTCTAGGACCATTTGAAGCACCGATATAATAAGATTTAGTATAAGGGAGAGATTCTGGGGCATCTGGATAGTTTAGATCTTTACTGATTAACGTAATCACATCCACCCTAAACCCATCGATTCCAAATTGGAACCACCAATCTATCATCTGAAAAATCTCTTCACGCAATTTTGGATTATCCCAATTTAAATCGGGTTGTTCCTTGGCAAAACAATGTAAGTAATACTGGTTTCTTTCTGGAACATATTCCCAAGCTGAACCTCCAAAAGTGGATCCCCAATTGGTCGGCTCACTGCCATCTGGCTTTGGATCTTTCCAAATATAATAGTCTGAATACGGATTGTCTTGGCTTTTTTTAGACTCTTCAAACCAGCGGTGCTTATCACTAGTGTGATTAACCACTAAATCCAATATGACCTTTATACCTATTTTGTGGGCTTCTTCCAATAACGTTTTTAAATCATCTAATTGCCCATATTTAGGATCAATCTTATAATAATCGCTAATGTCATACCCGTTATCTACTCCTGGTGACTCATAAATTGGATTTAACCAGATGACATCAATACCAAGGGTCGCTAAGTAAGGAAGTTTTTCGATTATTCCTTTTAAATCACCAATACCATCTGCATTGCTATCTTTAAAACTTTGCGGGTACACTTGATAGACCACGCTATGTTTCCACCAATCTTTCTCCATGACGCTCTTCCTTTATATCCTACTTACAATTCATCTTCATCTAAATCATCAACTGATTCTTTTAAAAACTGATTCACATAGATAATCTGATTTTTAGCCTCTTCAATACTCTGTGTAATCAATTCTTCAGATAGTGGTTGATTTTCCAATTGTAACAACAAAGTCATGATAATAGGTAAATTCATCCCTGCAATGACGTGAACATTGGGTTTTAATTGTCTAACAAATTCTTGATTGACAGAACCGCCTAATAAATCTGTGAAAACCACAACATCTTCTGTATCTTGGCAACGGCCTAAAGCTGCTTCAACAGCCGAATCAATCGGCTCATTGTCAAGATAAGCACTGATGGTTTCAATATCTGTCAAAGAAGGTACGAGATACTTTAACGTATCTCCCATACCATCTGCTAACTTATGATGACTTGCAATAATAACTTTAACCATATATAACCTACGCTTTCAAAATTCCAAAATAAGATAATATAATTGAGAGGATAATAATACCAAAAATAATTTGGATAACAGATACTTTTTTACTTGCAATCAATTTATAGACAGCTACGGTTAATAAAGCAGGTAGTAACGAAGGCATGATTTTATCTAGCACTTCTGTTTGTAAAGGTAGGGAAACTTCTCCTGTTTTAAAAACAGTAGCAACGTCGATTTTGACAACAGAGGCTACCAAGGCACCAATAACAGTCAGTCCCATGATGGAAGCTGCCTCTGTAAAGACACTAAGGCGTTCACCTAAAGCTGTTACTAGCTTAATCCCTGATTTGTAACCGATGTTAAACAATTTAAAACGGAATAACAAGAAAAGCAGATTGAGTAAAAGCCAGACAATTGCTCCTGTTGGATTTCCCTCTAGTCCCATATAAGCAGATATAGAACCAATGATGGTTAGATAAAGAACCCAAACAAGGGTATCACCAATACCTGCCAAAGGCCCCATCATCCCTGTTTTAAAACTTTGAACCGCATCATGAGCAGCCGCCCCATCTTTTTCTTCCATTGCCACACTTGCCCCCAGCAAAATATTAGCCATCCAAGTTGTGGTATTGAAATATTTAAAATGATTATTCAAAGAGGCTAGGTATTCATTATCATCAGGGTAAATTTTTCGTAGTAATTTATTTAATCCAAATACAACTGCTGGTCCTTGTTGTGTTTCATAATTGAAGGTGTTACAAGCCATAAACATGTATCTAAAGGCTGCTTTATTAATGTCTTTAGTGGTTACGGTATCTTTTTGCTTACTCATCAAAATCATCTCCCATATCTTCTACAGTATTAGCACTAGTTGTAGCGACTTTTTGAGTCGTGGTTGTAAAGTAGTAATAAGCTAAAGCTAGTCCAATGATAGAAACCCCTACAATTGGTAGGCTAAGATAAGCCGTTAAGACAAATCCAATCAACAATAGGGATAGGTATTTTTTAGCTGGCATCACTTGTAACAACAACGCAATCCCTACAACAGGAAGCATATTACCAGCAACCGTTAGGCCAGTTGTCACCCAATCAGGGACATAATTCAAGATTAACGTAACAATTTGTTCACTGAACAATACACATAAAGCTGTTGGAATCGCCATTGATAGCCCAAAAATAAGAGGACCAAGCCAAAGGATGCGATTCATTTTATCAAATTGTTTGGCATTTGCTGCCTTTTGTGCCCAGTGTGCAACATAAGTATTTAGGATTTTAGCTAGTACATCTAGTTGAATGCCTAACATACCAACAGGAACCCCTACTGCCAGAGCAACAGCTTTGGCATCTTCAATATTGTTAGTACTCTTTATAGCGACATAACCACCAACCAATGCTGCCAACCCCCAGTTTGGAACCGATGAGCCTCCAATATTTGCGACACCTAACGACATTAATTGGAAGGTTCCACCAATAACCATGGCTGTTTCCATATCGCCCATAATAAGACCAACAAACAATGACACCATGATAGGAAACCAAGTCACAACGACTAGCCCTTGTTGATCCAAAACGACCCAAAATGATAGTAAAATAATTAAAATGCCTTGAATAATATCCATAGTGATCTACCTCAATTAATGTAGCTACTCATTGGTTCTTCAACATCATTTGGAACAAAATGGAAGGTTACTTCCACGCCAAGATTTTCCAATTCTTTCAAAGCACTGATTTCTTCCTCATTGACTGAAACCATCTTTTTAACAGTTTGCTTACCAGGACCATCAAAAATGATTCCGATATTAACTTTAGGAATAGCTACGCCTCCTTTAGCTAAGTCAACTAATGTTTGAGGGTGGCGGACAATTAGAAAAACGTTGTGACTGTCGTATTTTCCTGCTGCAAAATTAGTAATGGCTGTGTTTGTATCGATGATAGACATTCCTGTTCCTGCTGGCTTACTCATTCTCATAGCTGCCTTTTGAACTTCATCTTTGCTAATATCATCATCGACAACCATAAGGCGTTTGGCCTTGGTAAATCCTGCCCACTGTGTGACGACAATACCGTGAATAAGACGTTGATCGATTCTTGCTAATACTACTGACATAATGTTTTCTCCTTTTGTTATCGTTTACATTGGTTATTTTGTCAACATCAATACGGGAAAACAATAGATTTCAGGCATTCTGAAACTTAGTCAGTGAGGTTGGGAAAAGTATTAAACGATGACACTTTTTCCCACTTGATAAGAAATAAAAAAGAGCACTACCTTCTACCCAAATGGGTAAAGGTAATGCTATAAATCATATATAAAGCTCACTCACTTTTTTCAATATCTTCTTTCAAATCATCAATATTGAAGGTTGCAAAGAGGTATTTTCGGTCTTGAACTGGGAAGCGTTGGTCTAATTGGTCAACGGGGCCAACTTCGACAATGCCTTCTGTGATGGTAAAGTCCATGATGTGGCCGCCAAAGGTCAAATCATCAGAGATAAAATGCAAGTGGTAGCCTGCCACACTAACGCCGTGGAACATCTCTGGGGTCCAAATCCCTACAATCGTTCCTGAAATGTTCTCACAGGTGTACTCTGGTTGTCTTGTGGCAACGTCTGCAAACTTAATATTAGGAGCTGATTTTGGAATCATGCGAACGTGCATTTTTGAAAAATTCCCTTTGATTTTAATGGAACGGAAGAGGTTTTGCCCGTCATAATAAGACTCGATACGTCTTTTGAGCTCGGTATCGGTCATTTCAAAGCGTTGTTTAAAAATCACTTCTGCTTGATGAAAAACGACAGCAGCATAGGGAACGGTCACATCATCAGAAACCTCTACCACTTCTGCTTTGCCGTTAGAACCTTTGGCTTGATAGGCCTTACCATCAAGAATAATCAACTCACCATCAATCGAATCCAGCGTTCCAATTCCCAAATCACCGTGCTGCAAAAGCTCGCCGATGGTCATTGTTCCACCGTAAAGCCCCGCCATCAAAGCACTTAAGGTATTGTATTGAAATAGTTTAATAACGTCTGACATTTTACTTCACTTTCTTTCCTAACATCCTTACCGTTTATCAATAAAATTCATCCGGCAAAATGGTTTCACCTAGCTTGATATTGTCCTTATAATCAATAGGAATATCAATCAAAATCGGACCGTGTTTGACTTCTTCCAAGACTTGTTTTAAGGTCTGTTCAAAGGATTCTTTGCCGTCAACACGATAACCTTTGGCACCGAAACTTTCAGCGTATTTGACAAAATCAACCGGACCAAAATCAACGCCAGAAGAACGCCCGTATTTCATTTCTTCTTGGAATTCAACCATGTTGTATTTGCCATCATTCCAAATCAAATGAATGATCGGCAATTGGAAGCGCACAGCCGTTTCTAATTCTTGGGCAGAAAAGAGGAAACCTCCGTCGCCTGATATTGAAATAATCGTGGTGTTAGGGCGTATCAGGGCCGCTGAAATAGCCCATGGCAAAGCAACTCCCAGTGTCTGCATCCCATTTGAAAAGAGCAGGTGACGCGGCTCATAAGATTTGAAATAACGCGCCGTCCAAATGTAGTGACTTCCCACGTCAACAGTTACGGTCATGTCATCTGTGGTGTTGTCTTGCAAAACATCAATAACATCTAGTGGGTGCACCAAACCGTCTTTTGTTTTTCGGTCAAATTTCACATCTTCGACAACGTTTTTCTTAAGGTTTTGCAGGTAAGCCACCGATGTTTTTGGCAAGGAATAACCGTTGATGGCTGGCAACAAGAGTTGAATCGTATCAGCAATATCACCAATCAATTCACGCTCAGGTTGGAAATAAGTGTCAATTTCAGCCTGAGCTACGTCAATCACAATGATGCGAGCTGAAATTTCAGCATTCCAGTTGCGTGCCTCGTATTCGATTGGGTCATAGCCAATAGCAATCACCAAATCCGCTTTTTTGAGCAACATATCACCTGGTTGGTTGCGGAAAAGACCGACACGGCCAAAGAAAGTATCTTCTTCTAGTTCACGCGAAACAATTCCTGCGCCTTGGAACGTTTCAACAACTGGCAATTTGACAGCAGTCAACAATTGACGAATGGCTTGCGTTACCTTGCTCGTTGAGGCACCATTTCCCAACAAAAGAACAGGTAGTTGCGCATTGCGAATGGCTTGTGCCAAATAATTGATGTCATCCACGGAAGCAGAACCCAATTTAGGGTCAGTAAGTGGCTTGATGGCTTTGACAGACACCAAACTATCGGTCACATCTTGTGGAATAGATACAAAACTAGCTCCAGGTTTGCCTGATTTTGCTTCACGATAGGCGTTGGCGATGGTTTCTGACAAAGTATTTGGGTCATTGACTTCCACAGCATATTTGGTGACAGGCTCCATCATGGCAACGTTTTTCATGGATTGGTGCGAGCGTTTCAACAAATCAGAACGTTTCACTTGCCCAGAAATAGCCAAAACAGGGTCGCCCTCATCTGTTGCCGTTACTAAGCCCGTCGCTAAATTGGAAACCCCTGGACCGCTGGTGGTAATGACCACACCAGGATTACCTGTCATGCGTCCAATACCTTGCGCCATAAAAGCAGCATTTTGCTCATGACGCGCCACAATCAATTTCGGTCCCTTATCCTCCAGCGTGTCAAAGACACGGTCAATCTTAGCTCCAGGAATTCCGAAAATATACTCCACATCATGATTAATAAGGCTATCAACAATCAAGTCTGCCCCATATTGCTTATTCTCGCTCATTAGCTCCCCCATCTCTTTTATTTTATAATATTTTTTCGATATTTCACAAATATAAGTCAATTATATCATAGTTTTTGACAGACTTTGTGAATAAATACTTGTGAAATTTTTCTTTTAACATAAAAACAAAAGGACTCTTCACCACCGATTAAAAGAGACAAAGAGTCACTGGTTTGGGCTACTTTTGCCTTGTTCTGATAAAATCGTAAATAGTCATCACTACAAAGCCAGCAAACACAAGGATAATATTGCGCACGGGTTCGCCGCTTTGGTCAAAGAACATCAATAAAATAAAAATCGTGATAACCGTAATCAGATTGCTAATCAGCAAATCTCTAAAATTCATCTTCATGTAAAAATTCCACCATATTGACATCATCAGGAACCAAGGTCAGATAATGTTTAGCCACTTGATGCGCATGCTCTTTTTGCCCAAATTCTCGCAAAATGTAGGCATAATCATGCAAGAATTCTGGGTTTTCGCCCAAATCTGCAGCCAAGTCATTGTACAAGGCCAAGGCTTTTTTGTCAGCTTCTAGACCTTGATAGGCTTTGGCGATATTCCATTTGGTCAACACATTATCAATGGGCTCTTTGGCAAAGGCGATGACGTCTTCATAGCGTTCTTCCTCTAAATACAAATTGGTCAAACGCATCAAGACTTCTTCTTCGTCTTCTGCGACCTCTTTAGCACTGAGCAAATAACTTTCGGATTGAGCAGCATCGTGCAATTCATAAGCTAATTGTGAGGCTAATAACAACAAGCGATCATCAAACGCATTTTTGCTGATTCCTTTTTGTGCCATACGCAAGGCTTCTTCAGTCTTGTTTTCTTCGTGCAAGGAAAGGGCATAAACGTATTCATACCCTTGAAAATCAGGGTCCATGGTGTCCAATTGTTTGAAGTAGGTATTGGCTTTTTGGAATTCGTCTTGGTCATACAAAATGGTTGCCAATTCAAAGACCGTTTCATTGTCGTATTCGATTTCAATGGCTTTTTCCAAAAATTCAACGGCTGCTTCAAATTTACCAAGGCTAGCATAAGCTTTACCGATGCGTTGGTAGGTTGAAATACCTGTCATTTCTAGGACATCGCGGTTATCCAATTTGGCATATTCCTTGATGGCTTCTGAAAAATGACCCAATTCCATTTCGATTTCTGCTAATCCAAAAGTCACCAAAGGATCGTCGCTGATTTGAGAGGCTAACAAGAGTTTTTCACGCGCCACATCCGCCAAACCTTCCATATCGTAAATGTCCGCCATCACCAATAAAGCCGACAAATAAGCGTCACTATCAGGTGAAATGGCATCCAAATAAGTAAAAGCTGCCTCAATATCACCATCCTCAGCCGCAATCTGTGCGAGATTGATATTGACCTCAGGGAAAGACGCACGCTCTTTTTCATAGATGGTTTTTGCTTGATTTAAAAAACCAATGCTTTCAAGATATTCCGCTAACTCAAGCAATGCCTCATCGTCATCTTCCTTTAAAGCTTTTTTGAAATATTTATTGGCATGCTCCAAATCTTGATTTTGGATGGACACTACCATTTTTTCACTATTCAGCATGTTCGGCTACTTGTCCTCCTTCTTCTTCCTTCAATTCTTCGTACAAACCACTGACACGCTTGTACCACGCAAAAATTTCGATCACAATAACTTTAGCCGAAGCGTACAATGGCACCCCTAAAAAGACGCCCCACACGCCAAACAGGGCTCCAGCCGTCAACAAAATAAACATAATGGTGATGGGGTGAATGTTCAAGCGGCTACCCAAAACCAATGGGGATACAAAACGCCCTTCAATAGTCTGCTCAATTGCAAACACAATCAGAACCTTGACTAACATAATCGGTCCTTGCACAATTCCCATAATCACAACAGGAACCATGGCTAGAAAACTTCCCAAATAAGGAACCATGTTCAAAAAGCCTGCCAAAATCCCAAAGGTCGCTGCGTAGCGAAGGCCTATGATGTTAAAAAAGACGGCAAACATAATCCCAACCACAATAGCAACGGTTACCTGACCTTGAACGTAACCAGCCAATTGTTTGTTAATGTCTCCCAAAACACGCGAAATTGGTTGACGTGTTCTGGTAGGAAGGGCTTGAATCAAAGCTTCCTTCATCTTGCTACTGTCACGTAGAAAGTAAAACAAAATGAACGGTGACATGATAATTGCTACGGTCACACGGGCAAAGGTGCCTGCAAAAGTAGATGCCAAATCAATGGCATTTCTAGAAAAACTTTCTGCATAATCAACGGCTTTGGTTCCAATATTAGACACCATATCACTCAATTCTTTTTGATAAGCCAGTAACCAAGGGCTATCCAATAATTTATTGACTTCATGGTTGATGCTTCTCACATAATTTGGGAGATTTTCGACAAAAGAAGTCAGCTGAGTTTCAATCATCGGAATGAAGCTGGCTACCGCCCAAACCAAAAGGGCTGCAATAATGGCAAAGACAATGAAAATCGACACCGTACGATTGACACCGCGCCGTTCAATGAAGCTCACCAGTGGCTTAATGAGGTAATAAAGAAGGCCTGAAATAACCAAAGGCAGCATGATTACAGCAACCACTGAGACTAAGGTTGTAAATAAAAATGAAATCTTGGTAAAGAGATAAATGGTCAAAAACACCAAGAAAGTGACTAAAACAGCAACCACAGCTTGATTGTCTAAAAACCACTTAAAAAACCAAGAATCTGAAAATTTCTTTTCATCTTGCTGATGCATAACGTATTCCTTTCCAAACCACTATAATCCTACTTAGACACCATTATAGCATTTTTGAGCAAAATAACCACATTTAAGCAAAGTAGCTCAGTCGTAAAAAATAACCTCTTTATCAACCAATTCTTGCTGGTCGTTATAGACAAATTTTGCTGAAAAGAAGGGCACATCATCCAAAATCCATTTGAACATCTCATAATCCCCTTCCCAGGTTGGTTTTGAGAGCACTTTATCATAAGGTACCCATTCTAAAGTACCCTCTTTTGATTCCTCATCTGAAATCAATTCTCCCTCAAAATCAGTGACCTTAAAGACATAAGTGTACCAGTCATGACCTGGGGTGAATTCTGGAAACGTAATCACACCTTTGAAATCCATTTTTTTAACCGTTAAATGCGTTTCCTCAAAAATCTCACGTTTGGCACACTCATCAGGCGTTTCACCCGCTTCCAATTTTCCACCTACTGAAATCCATTTCCCGTGATGGACGTCGTTTGGCTTTTTATTTCGATGCAATAATAACAAGGCTTGGCCATTGTCAATGTAACAAATGGTGGCTAGTTTAGTCATTGTGATTTCCTCTCATGTTTGGCGTATTTTCTGATATTCTCATCTTGTCAAACGCAAAAAACACCCTACCAACAGTGTGATAGGATGCTAGACTGTGATTATTTGATGACTTGTTGCATTTTAGCGTATTTCGCTTCAACAGCGTCTTTTTCTGCTTTCCACCAATCTTCATGGTCAGTGTACCATTTGATCGTGTCTTCAAGTCCTTCTTCAAAGTTTGTGAATTGTGGTTCCCATCCAAGTTCTTCACGAAGTTTTGTTGAGTCAATCGCGTAACGAAGGTCGTGACCTGCACGGTCTGTAACGTGGTCGTAAGCGTCTTTTGGTTGACCCATTTTTTCAAGGATAAGTTCAAGAACTTCTTTGTTATTCTTTTCACCATCAGCACCGATAAGGTAAGTTTCACCGATACGTCCTTTAGTCAAGATAGCCCAAACACCAGTCGAATGGTCGTTGGTGTGAATCCAATCACGAACGTTTTTACCATCACCGTAAAGTTTTGGTCGAATACCTGACAAGATGTTCGTGATTTGACGTGGAATGAATTTTTCGATGTGTTGGTATGGTCCGTAGTTGTTTGAACAGTTAGAAATAGTTGCTTTCACACCGAAAGAACGTACCCAAGCTTTAACAATCAAATCTGAAGCAGCTTTGGTTGATGAGTAAGGTGAACTTGGGTTGTAGTTTGTTTCTGCTGTGAATTTTTCACCTGGACCTTCACCATGTCCTGGAAGGTCTTCACGAAGAGGAAGGTCACCGTACACTTCATCTGTTGATACATGGTGGAAACGAATATCATATTTACGAGCAGCTTCCAACAAAGTGTACGTTCCAACAAAGTTAGTGTGGATAAATGGGCTTGGGTCCTTCAATGAGTTATCGTTGTGGCTTTCAGCCGCATAGTGAACAATAGCATCCGCTTTTGCTGCTAATTTATCCACCAATTCAGCATCGGCAATATCGCCAACAACCAATTCAACACGATCACCTAGAATTTCTTCTAGGTTAGCACGGTTACCAGCGTAAGTGAGTTTGTCAAGGACTGTCACATGAACGTCTGGATGATTATTATAAACATAATGTACGAAATTTGAACCGATGAACCCAGCGCCACCAGTTACGATGATATTTTTGTATTCTGACATAATTTAAGATACAAAGGGACATTTTGCTTGTGCAAAATCTCGTAGAAAATAGAACATCTTTTCTCAGAGATTTAGTCCCGTGTTCTGTTTTTAAAAAACGGAACATTCCTTTCTGATTTATTTTTATTTGGTATTACAAATCGTCTTTGCTTAGTGGTTTAACGTCTTTTAATAATGGGTGGTTTTTGTCTGCTTCAGACACTTCCGCTTCTTCCAAGTTTTCCCATTTGATGCCCAAAGTTGGGTCGGCGTAGTTAACAAAGGCATATTTAGGTTTTAATTCTAAAGCCCAGTAGTCATTAACCAAGTAGCTGTATGACACTTTATCAGACAAGACTTGGAAACCATTGGCAACGCCGCGAGGAACGAAAATCCCTTTTGAAGCATCGATAACGGTTTGATACACATGACCAAAGCTGTCGCCTTCACGCAAGTCAACCCATGAACCAAGGACTTTTCCTTCATCAGCTACTGAGATGTATTTATCCCATGGTTCTGCATGAAGCCCACGCAAAACATTTTTATGTGAAAAGCTGACATTATTTTGCAATTTGCCTTCTGCAAAGAATGATTCTGGAAAACCAAGCGGTACCATTTTTTCTTTTTGGAAGTTTTCTTTGAACCAACCACGGTTGTCGCCATGCACAGGAATATCAAATTCAATCATTCCTGGGATGGCTTCGATAGGACGTGCAGCTAAAGCTTTACCAAAAAATTGTTCTGTCATTATTCTTCTCCAATCAAACGAAGCAAGTATTTACCGTATTCGTTTTTCTTCAATGGTTGTGCGAGATTGTGCACATCTTCCCTTGTGATGTAACCCATACGGTAAGCAATTTCTTCCAAGTTAGCAACTTGAAGGTTTTGCATACGTTGCACGGTTTCAATGTATTGGGCTGCTTCCAAAAGGCTTTCGTGTGTTCCTGTATCAAGCCAAGCAAAGCCACGTTCCATCACTTCAACAGAAAGGTCGCCACGTTCAAGGTAAACTTTGTTAACATCTGTGATTTCAAGTTCGCCACGCGCACTTGGTTTGATGTTTTTAGCAATCTCAACCACGTCATTGTCATAGAAATAAAGACCTGTGACAGCATAGTGAGATTTCGGATGTTCTGGTTTTTCCTCGATTGAAATAGCATTTCGGTTTTCATCAAATTCAACCACACCAAAACGTTCTGGATCTTTTACTTGGTAACCAAAGACAGTAGCACCTTTTTCCTTGCTGGCTGCTTTTTGAAGCATTTTGCTAAGTCCTGGTCCATGGTAGATGTTGTCACCCAAGATAAGAGCAACATTGTCATCACCGATAAATTCTTCACCGATGATAAAGGCTTGAGCCAAACCATCTGGACTTGGTTGCACAGCATAAGTCAATGAAATACCGAATTCTGAACCATCACCAAGTAATTCTTCAAAACGATGGATATCTGTTGGCGTTGAAATGATTAGGATATCACGAATCCCTGCCAACATCAGTGTAGATAGTGGGTAATAAATCATTGGTTTATCATACACTGGCATAAGTTGTTTTGAAGCTGCACGAGTCAAAGGGTACAAACGAGTCCCTGAACCTCCTGCTAGAATAATACCTTTCATACTAGGTCTCCCTCTTACATTAATTATTCAATCCTATTCTATCATTTTTTTCAAATGCCGTCACTAAGTTTCTAGATTTTACACTGGACTTACCTTACTTGTCCTTCACATTTACAAATGGTAAAACGGATTCGTTGGGGCTTGACTGGCGATAAATGTGACATCCCAGTCTTGCTCAGCTTTCCAAGTTTCGCATTTTTCGATGACTTTTTCAATAAATAACACTTCGATGTGGTGACCTGGGTCAATAGCCATCAAACCATTGGTAATCATTTCTTGTGCAGTGTGATAATAAATATCGCCTGTGATGTAAACTTGTGCCCCTTTGGCTAAAGCATCGTGGTAAAAACTTTGACCACTGCCACCGCAAACAGCCACACGGTTAATCAGCTGGTCCTGATTGCCATAAGCCACCAAACGCACACTATCCAAGTGAAAGGCCTCCTTCACAGTCAAGGCAAAATCTGAAAAAGCCTGCTCTTTAATCGTGCCAATGCGCCCGATACCATACCCGTCTTTGGTCGGAATCAATATTTCTGTATTTGTAATCCCCAAACGTTCGCAAAACCAATCATTTAATCCATCTGGCACAATATCAATATTGGTATGACTGACGTAAACAGCGATGTCGTGTTTGATTAAATCCAAGTAAATCTGGTTTTGAGCTGTTGCCACCAAATCTTTAAGTGGTTTAAAAATAGGAGCGTGTTTGACAATGATCAAATCCACATTTTTAGCAATAGCTTCCGCAACTGTTGTTTCACGGACATCGAGAGCTACCATCACGCGGTTGATATCCTTGTCCAAGGTCCCTATTTGCAAGCCTGAAATGTCACCCTCCATAGATAATGCTTGCGGGCAATAGGCTTCGTAACGGGCAATAAGATCACTTGCTTTCATGGATAACCTCCTTAATGGCATCTATTTTTTGAATCATAGCAGTGCGGTCAGCCACACGATTTTCAGGAATATGAGACAAAGCCAGTTCCAGTTTGGCCAGTTCACGTTCCCAGCGAGCACAAAAAACAGGCGATTTGGCTTGCATGAGAAATGGTCCAAAGCGCAAGTCTTCGGCTGATAAATGCATGTGACCGTGTTCGACTACCATAATTTCGTAATACTTATCGTTTTCGGTCATGATGTGTTCAGCAACCAATTTAAATCCATTGGTCATCAACCAGGCACGCAATTCATCTTCACGGTTATTGGGTTGTAAAATCAAGCGTTCAACGCTAGCTAATTTTGCTTTTCCTGCTGCTAAAATCTCCTCAATCAGGCCACCACCCATGCCACAAATCGTAATAACATCCACCTTATCTTCTGGCTCAAATGCTGCCAAACCATTGGCCAAACGAACAGCTATCTTGTCATTCAAGCCAGCGTTAGCCACATTATGAAGGGCTGATTCATAAGGTCCCTTGACCACTTCACCAGCAAGAGCAAAGGAAATGGTATTGTCTTCAATCAAAGCAATGGGCAAGTAGGCATGGTCACTTCCCACATCTAATAAACGTGCGCCCTGCGGTACAAATTCTGCCACAGCCGCCAAACGTTGTGATAATACTGTCTGCATAAGTCTTCCTTCTAAATCTTCATTCACCACATTATTATATCAAAAAGGCACCCGGCTTACAAAAAGCGATGGCAATATAAAAAAGCTGAATATCAGCTTTTTACTTGGTATTTTTAACATGATCCTTGTAGTATTTGCAGTAACTTTGGACTGGGCAAATCGCACACTTAGGATTTTTGGCTAGGCAAAAGTAACGCCCAAAGAAAATCAAGCGATGATGTGTCACAATCCAATCCCTTTTAGGAATTTTCTTCATCAAATCATGCTCAATTTCAGTTACACTCGCGTCTTGTGCTGAGATATTAAGGCGCTTAGCAACACGAGAAACATGGGTATCTACGGCAAGGGAAGGCACTTTGTAAATCTCTGCCAAAACAACATTGGCAGTCTTGCGCCCCACTCCTGGCAGGCTTTCTAGTTCCTTGTGCGTCTTAGGTACCACGCCGTCAAAATCCTGCAAAACAGCTCGCGCCGTTTTTACAATATTACGAGCCTTGTTTTTATAGAGCCCAATCGTTCTCAAATCATTTTCAACATCGACCACATTTGCCGCAGCCAAATCCGCGATAGTGGGGTAATGTTGCCACAACTGAGGGGTTACCTTATTGACCGATTTATCTGTTGTCTGTGCTGATAAAATCACAGCCACCAATAATTGAAAAGGGGTTTGATAGTCTAATTCACAGTGTGCATCAGGATACATCTCACCAATAATGACCAAGATCTTGCGCAAACGTTCTCTACCTAATCTCATGAGCCACTCCATAAATCCATTGCTGACAAAAAGTCATCTGATACGAATACTTTGTTGGTTTTGCCACCTTCACGCTCCTTGCGATTTTCCTCAACTTGACGCACAGTGGTAATGCCCTCACGGCGCCAATTACGCAAAATAGCCGTAATGTATCTCCAGTTGGTTTTACCATTGAAAACCGCTTCACGCAAGGCTTCCCGAACCAAATCAGGATCCACTTGGTCCTCACGAATGGTTTGCTGCAAATCCTCCAATTCAAAGGGGCTAAGCATCCGACCCAATTCGCGCTCAAAATCCTCAACCAAGGTTTTGATCGGATTGTCAGAAGCTTGCTTTTCTGGGGTTGTATTAGCTTGATCTTGCAATTG
The DNA here is from genome assembly GCF_042649785.1 of Streptococcus alactolyticus. NCBI lineage: Bacteria > Bacillati > Bacillota > Bacilli > Lactobacillales > Streptococcaceae > Streptococcus > Streptococcus alactolyticus. Next base: position 15,924 of record NZ_JBHRZX010000036.1, read on the forward strand.
ATCCAAGCGGGCTAAAACGGGGCTAGCATCAAAAAGCACTTCAATCTCATTGCCCAGCTCAATGGTTTTCATATCCAAAAGCCCCTGAGCCGTCAAATCTGAAATGGTACTATTGACCTCAGCCACGGTTTTATTTAAGGCAGCAGCTATCTGACTAGGCGCCAAATCCTCCATTTTTGTAGTGTTTTGCAAATAAATAAATTGCCAAATCACAAAATCATCGGCGCTTTTAAAAATATCCTTATAATGAAATAGCAGAGCACTTGGCAAAACCAAATTGCCCGATTTAAAATTGTCTAAAAAACTCATGACACTGTCTCTAAAAAGAGAATCTCCTTTATTGTTTATTTGGCTTTATCGCCCTAAATACCTGCAGATTCTCCCAACTGTTCTAATAAATAAGGGGTTTCTTGGTAAACGGCATAGTTAATCCAGTTGCTAAAGAAAGTCGTTGCGGCTAAATTCCACTGCATTGGTATGGCTTGACTAGGGTCATCATTGATATAATAATGCGCCGGCAAGTGGGGTTCTTTTCCAGCTTTGACATCACGCTGGTATTCCCAATCAAGAGTACCTCTATCATACTCCAAATGCCCAAAACTGTAAACTTCCCGCAAATCTTTACTGGCCACAATGGAAACGCCGACTTCTTTCCCTGAAGCAACGATCTCAAGGTGTTCCACCTGCTCAATCGCCGCACGCGTCACTTCTGTATGGCGTGAATGGGGTGCCATAAACACATCATCAAAGCCACGCACCAAAGGATTTGACGGTGCTTCAATCGTCTGAGCAAAAATACCTGACAATTTCTGTGGAAGCGGTGCCTTAGGAATGCCGTATTTGTAATACAAGCCTGCTTGCGCGCCCCAACACAGGTGTAAGGTTGAGTACACATGACTTTTAGCCCAATCAAATATCTGACACAACTCCTCCCAATAATCCACCTCTTCATATCGAAGGGTTTCAACAGGGGCGCCCGTCACAATCAAGCCATCATAATAATTGTCCTTCACATCCTCAAAGGTCTTGTAAAAGGTTTCGAGATGACTTTTGGCTGTGTTTTTGGAATGATGGCTGCGCATATACAAAAAGTCAATATTGATTTGCAAGGGAGTATTAGCCAATAAACGCAATAATTGCAACTCGGTAGTTTCCTTTGTCGGCATTAAATTGACAATCAAAAAACGAATAGGGCGGATATCTTGGTGATTTGCCCGTTTATTGTCCATAATAAAGACATTCTCTTTGCGCAAAATGTCTAATACAGGTAGTTCGCGATCAAGTTTTATTGGCATGAAAATATCTCCATTCTATAATATGTTAAATCATATTATAAAACATGGAGATATAGTTTTCAATTATATAAATTCTTTATGTAGTTATAACTAATAACTATAATTAACCTGGGAAGTTCATCAAGACTTTGGTATCGTAACCTTCAATAGCTTTACGACCATTAAGACCATCCAATTCAATCAAGAAGGCACAACCAGCAACTACGCCACCAAGGCGTTCAACCATTTCAATGGTCGCTTTAACGGTACCACCTGTTGCAAGGAGGTCATCCACGATAAGAACACGTTGACCTGGTTTGATGGCATCTGCGTGCATACATAAAGTATCCACTCCGTATTCTTTTTCGTAATCTGCTGAAATTACTTCGCGAGGCAATTTACCTGGTTTACGTACTGGCGCAAAACCAATACCAAGTTCAAAAGCAACTGGGCAACCAACGATAAAACCACGCGCCTCAGGCCCAACAATCATATCGATTTTCTTGTCTGTTGCGTATTGAACAATTTCACGGATGGCGTAGCTGTACGCATTTCCATCTGCCATTAGAGGCGAAATGTCACGAAAAGTAATCCCTTCTTCTGGGTAATTTTCAATTGAAGCAATATAATTTCTTAAATCCATTTTCTTCTTTCTATGGGCTTTTTGCCAAAAAATGTTTTACATTTTATTATAGCATATTTTTCGAAAAAAGAAGGGGATTTAGGTAATAAATTTTCAAGACCTTAATTTTGATAATTCACTTGCCAATCTTTAATCAATGGATAAGTAACTAACTTGTTATTATCCAAATTTTCCTTATGCATATCGACAGCTGTAATCTGTGAATTATCGTAAGTTGTGTAGTAATAAATACCTTTTTCTGTGTTGATACATGAACTGTAAATGGTGTATTCGTATTTGCCGCTTTCATCTACGTAACATAACCCTTTTTGTTGTTCAACGGATTTCAAAATATGGAAGAACTGGTTAACACTAGATACTTCTGTATCTTCTGCTACTGAATTTAATTTAGTAAAGGCTGCCTTAACATAGCGTGACATTGATGACAAATCACCAGGCAAACCAAGGCCTCCCATTCCTCGGCTATAAGTGTCTAAGGTAATTTCTGTAGAAAAGAGATTGTCAGAAACTTTTGGAGAAACGTGACGATAATTGTTTAAATTGAATAATTGTTTATCAAAAGTTGGGTTATTTGTCAAAACACCTGTTGGGTTATCATAAACCTTAAGACCACTAGCCACAGATTCCAACACAATAGCTTCATTGCGGTCTGCAATCAACCAGTGCAAGGGACTTGGTGGAAAATCATCACTAAATGCTTCATTTGTGACGTTAAGATTTTGGCAAAGTTTCTTAACTTCAGCAACAGATTGGCATTGTGATAAGAACCATGGAACCAATTCAAAAGATGCAAGGTTGTCTTTCCCTTCTGCTACTTCTTTATAGTCGGCATTTTCAGGGAAATTCAAACCTGCCATTCCTAAACCTTTTTCATTAACTGCTTCGTAATAAAGTGGGTAATCATCCACTACCGTTGCCATTCCAATCATGGCAAAATGGCTGTTATTTTCTCCTTGGTGTCTAAACGAAAAAGGATAATTTCGAGGACAAATCGTTACCGTTTCATTGTAAGAAAAGTCCAAATCAAGATTTCGACCAAAGTAATTATCTTTAGTTGTATAAGTAATTGCAGTACACATAAAAAAACTCCTTTAAAAAATACTTTAAAAGTCATCTACAACTTTGTAGTCTCATTATAGTTCCAATTAAAAAATTTTCCAATTAAAAAATTTTTCAATTAAAAAAGTTTTCAATTTGAACTATAAAAAATACTTTAAAAGTCATCTACAACTTTGTAGTCTCATTATAGTTCCAATTAAAAAATTTTTCAATTAAAAAAGTTTTCAATTTTTAAGTAAACGTTTTCTATGAAAAAACTAAAAAAGCTACGCTGAGCTAAGCAACGTAACTTTTTAGTCTAGTTCATCAACCAGTCATAAATTTCTTGTGGCGTTCCAAGTGCCATGAGCTCTTGAAATTTCACTTCTTGCTTAAGATCTTGATAAATTTTACTATCAGAAATGCTGCGTTTCTCAGCACCTTTATTGACGACCATTACTCCATCTGTGATGGTTACAAAATCCAATTCATCAAAAATTTGAATCATTTTGACCAAAAGAATATCAGGAATATTAAGATAATGACTCAATTCTTTCAGCTTGTAACGAACATCAAATTCAGGGAATTGATAAATCGTTTTATACAACTTAGCAAATTGTTCACGAGTTCCATAGCCAGTCAAATAATAAGCTCGTTTAATGTGATTTTTAAAGTAAACGGCATCAAATTGTCGACCAACAAAAAGGGATTTGAGTTCTTCAGCCTTATCAGGAATATCTAGTACAACCACTTCACTGGCACTGGTGTCTTCACTCAAAACAGGAACACGTTCAGGAAGACTGGCATTTTTGGAACGAATATCAATCAACTGAACGCCGTCAACACGCGCGTCTTCAAGCATCAACTGAACTGTGGTTTGCCCGTTCCATTTGTTGATTGACAAAGTAACGGCAAGGCACAGGTTCTGCGCTTGCTGGAATTCTTGTACCAAATGACCTTGGTTAAAGGCAACAAGGTCAACCGCCGTACTTCCTTGAGCAATTTTTAATTTCAAGTGAGCACCATTTTGCCCCATGGTACGTGCTTGTTTAACGGTAAGGTCTTTGATTTCAAAGACTGGCTTAGCATTATCCATCCCAAAAGGTGCGATCTTCTCAAGACTTTTAACAGTGTCTAAATCAATTTCTGACAAGTCCAGCACTTCATCAATGATCAAAGTCTTTTTCTGAGCTAAATTAATATCATTTTCAGCAATGTAATCACATAAAACTTGTGATAATTGCTCTAAGTTATCAACTGGCAAGGTCATTCCTGCAGCACCAGCATGTCCACCAAAAGCTTCAAATAAATCACGGTGGTCATCAAGTGCATGGAAGATATTGATTGCCTCAATACTTCTTGCAGAGCCTTTTGCCATATCGTCTTCAATGTTTAAGACAATAACTGGCTGAGCAATGTGCTCCAAAATACGACCAGCGACAATTCCTAGAACACCCGGGTGCCAGCCTTCTTTTGCCAACACCTGCACAGGCTTGTCAAGATCAACCATGCCCATGGCTTCATCGTAAATTTTTTGAACAATTTCTTTACGTTCTTCATTCTTGGCATTAATCATTTGCGCAATACTTAGCGCTTCTTCATCATCAAAACCAGTCAATAATTCAATAGCTCGATTTGGATCATCTAGACGACCAAGAGAATTTAGCTGCGGCGCAATTTTAAACCCAACAGTTTCCTCATTAACATCTGACATGTCAATATCAGATACTTTCATAAGCTCCATGAGACCAATGCGTTCGGTCTGCTTGAGCATTTCAAGCCCAACCTTGACCATGATACGATTTTCATCTGTTAGACTAACCATATCGGCAATCGTTCCGATAGCAACCAAGTCTAACATTTCGGTTGGGATGGATTCTAATAGGGCACAAGCCACTTTGAAGGCTACACCACATCCTGCTAAATATTTAAAAGGATAGTCAGCTTCTGGATACTCTGGATGTACAATGGCAAATGCGTCTGGAAGCTCTGCTGGTAAGCCATGGTGGTCAGTAACAATGACATCTACTCCTTGACTTTGTGCATAGCTAATAGCTTCATGTCCAGCTACGCCATTATCCACCGTAATAATCAAAGAAACCTGTTGTTGCTCGATGAAATACTTATAAACCGATTCATTTGGTCCATAACCATCAACAAATCGGTTAGGAAGATAGACTTGAACCTCAGCTCCAAGCATTTCCAACGCTTCTTTCATGATACTAGCGCTGGTCATCCCGTCGGCATCATAGTCACCATAAACCAAGATTTGTTCATAATTTTCAATAGCTTGACGAATGCGGGCAACTGCCTTGTCCATATCGTGCAAAAGATATGGATCGTGAAGTTGTGACAAATCATTCGATAAAAATTGAGCTAGTTTTTCGTCGTTGTCAACGCCACGACTGTATAGGATTTTGCTGGCTAATGCCGTTATATTTTCTTTTTTTGTCACTTCAAAAAAGCCATCATCTGGCTCTTTTTCAATATTTCTCCAATTGTATTTACTTGTTATCATTCACTTCTCACTTCTTATGTAGAATTGAAAGGAGGTTATTTATAATTAAAAACTTTGCGTGCTAAAAAATCAGCAATCTTTGGGAAAAGAGTATAGAATTTGTGTGCTGCAGCTATTAACCAAGGCATGTTCACTTCACGCTTGTTCTTACCTAAAATGGCAACCGTACGTCTAGCAACTTCTTCTGGTTGCAAAACAAAACGTCCAACACTCTTTAAGTATTCTCCAGATGGATCTGCCTTGTCAAAAAAGCTTGTTGCGATCGGTCCAGGATTAATCGTTGTCACATAAACATTGCTATCAGCTAATTCCAAACGTAGAGCATTTGAAAAACCAATCACAGCAAATTTTGTTGCAGAATAAACAGATGATTTTACTGACGCAATCAAACCAGCGATGCTGGCAATATTGACAATATGGCCGTGCCCAGCTTTCTTCATCTTATGCCCAACCAAACGTGAAAAAGTCATCGTCGCAAAGGTGTTGATATCAAACATGTCACGAATTTCAGCGGTCGTATAAGCATCAAACTCACTAAAATCACCATAACCAGCGTTATTGATAAAGACATCGATGTAACCATGTTCAGCATATAGTTTTTCAACCATTGCCCCAATCGCTTCGTCACTTGACATATCAAGTTCGTAGCAAACTGTGTTAGGACGTTCAACATAACAGGCTTCAAGTTTTTTTACATTACGTCCTAAGGCAATCACAAAGTCATCAGATGGTAACTGTTTGACAATTTCTTTGGCAAGTCCACCTGTTGCTCCTGTAATAGCAATTATTCTCATAAGCTAATTTCTTCCAAATCTTTAACCAAGTGTGTATTTTCAAAAATTTCTTGAGCATCGTTTTCGATTTGTTTGCATTCGCGTCCCAAGAAACGTGCACTGATGTGATTAAGCAATAAGCATTTAGCTGATGCTGCTTTAGCAATTTGAGCAGCTTGAGTACCTGTTGAGTGCCCATGCTTACGAGCAATTTTTTCATCACCCTTACCATATGTAGATTCGTGAACCAAAATATCAGCTCCCAAACCAAGGCGCACACTAGCATCAGTCTTACGTGTATCGCCTAAAACAGTGATAACTTTTCCTTTTTTTGGTGCTGAGATGTAATCTTTGGCAATGATTTTTGTCCCATCTTCTAAGACAACATCTTGACCACTCTTGATTTTTCCAAATAATGGACCAAATGGCACACCTGCAGCTTTCAACGCTTCAGCATCAAGTGTTCCTTCCAAATCTTTTTGCATCACACGGTAACCAATACAGAAAATAGTGTGGTCCAATTTCTCAGCATACACCACAAATTTATCTGTTTCCATGATTTTTCCAAGATTGGTTTCGTCAAATTCATGAAAATGAATGCGGTAAGGCAAGCGGGCACCTGACAAACGCAAACTACTCAAAATGTAAGAACGAATACCAACAGGACCATAAATATCAAGGTCAGTTTGTTCTTCATTTGCTTGGAAAGCACGACTTGCCAAAAAGCCAGGAAGACCAAAAATGTGGTCACCGTGCAAGTGCGTGATAAAAATGCGTTTCACTTTACGAGGACGGATCGTTGTTTCTAAAATCTGACGCTGTGTTCCTTCACCACAGTCAAACATCCACACCTCATTAATCTCGTCAAGTAACTTTAACACTAAGCTTGACACATTACGTGATTTTGAGGGCTGACCCGCTCCTGTTCCCAAAAATTGTAATTCCATATATACCTATAAAAACCGAAGTTTTTACTTATCCTTCCTATTACGATACTTTTACATAAGCGATAAATTCACGTTGATCAAACGTATAATAAACTTGCCCTTGATAGTGAGCTAGCAAGTCTGACAATTCATCGCGATTAAAACTTTTTAGCTTAACCATATTTCCCTTTAATTTTGAAACATGACTGAGCAAACTACTTTCTGGTGTGAGGTCTTCAAGTTCTTGGTCATCAAAAGTGATTTTTGACATTTTGATCTTGCCATCTTCAACATAAATTTTATATTGAGGAAAGACTTGAGCCAATTCAAACAAGACATCTTTTGTCAAAGCTTCATCTTTTTCAGAAAAGATACGAGCAACCTCTTTATCATTTTCATAAGTGAAACCATATGATTTTCCTGATAAATTCAAACGAATAAAAGGCTTATGTTCGTCAAAAGATGGCTTATCATTTAAAAGCTGCAATTCTTTTGATAGTTCAAAATAATAATCTGTTGCGGCTTGCGGAGATTGTTTTTGATACATTTCTGCAAAATAAGCATTGATAACACTTGGAGGTGGTGTGATGAAACTCAATTTTTGCTCATCTGTTAAATCCTCCAAAACATTTTGCAAGTATACTTTATCTAGTGACGTAAAGCCACCGTATTTTAAAGCTAAGCTTATATAATCAGTCATAGAATTCTTCTAGTCTCCATTTATTTTTTGGATTAATGTAACCAGTGATGGTTTCGTATTCTTCTGCAAAATCATAACGATCAAGCAGCGCGATTTTATTTAAATCGTATAGCTTATAGGCTTGATTTGGGTGAACACGAATACTAAATGGTTCAAAAATCTCACGAATTTCATTGATAATCAAACGGCGCAAAAGTGAACGAGCATCTTTATCACGCGCAGAAATACGCACATTTGGAAAAGCTGTCGCTGCAAAATGCTCTGCCACATCTATCTTATTATAAACAGCTAAACGTGGAATATCCAACATATCTAGATTTTTTAACAGATTCAGAACAACTTTTTCGTGTTCAGCATGATTTGGGTCACTGGCATCAATCACGTGTAGCAGCAAATCAACATGACGACTCTCTTCCAAGGTTGACTTAAAGGCTGCCACCAATTCTGTCGGTAAATTTTGAATAAATCCAACCGTGTCCGTGAGAGTCACTTGAAATTGATTTTGCAAATAAATTTGCTTTGTCGTCGCATCCAAAGTCGCAAACAATTCATCAGCTTCGTACTGCTTATCATTTGTCAAAACGTTCATAATCGTTGATTTACCAGCATTTGTGTAACCAATCAAACCAATTTTAAAGACTTGTGACTCAGTGCGTTTTTCTCGACCAGTTTCACGATTCTTCTCAACGATTTTCAGTTGACGTTCAATATCTGAAATTTGATTGCGAATCGAACGACGGTTAAGCTCTAACTGACTTTCACCAGGTCCACGACTACCAATTCCACCTGCTTGTCGGCTAAGCATAACCCCCTGACCAACAAGACGTGGCAACATGTATTTGAGTTGAGCCAGATGAACTTGCAATTTACCTTCGTGACTACGGGCACGCATGGCAAAAATATCTAGAATCAACTGCATGCGGTCAATAACTTTAACGCCAAGTTCTGCTTCCAAATTAACATTTTGACGTGGCGTTAAGCGGTCGTTGACAATCACAGTATCGATCTCATCAGCGTCAACAATCGCTTTGATTTCAGCTAATTTCCCTGAACCAATCAAAGATTTGCTATCATATTTCTCACGTTTTTGACGATAAGATGAGACCACCTCAGCACCTGCTGTTTCAGCGAGTGACGCCAATTCTTCCATTGACATTTCAAAGTTTTCTGTGTCAGGCAACTCAACTCCTAGCAAAATCACTCGTTCTTGGTGCTTGCTTGTTTCAATCATCTTGTACTCACCCCTTTACTTGATTAACCCGTAGATATCATTATACCATAAAATCAAAAATGACAGTACAAAGCACCGTTAGGCTATCAGCAAAAGCATTAGAAAAAGCACCTTGAAGGTGCTACTTGCCTTAGGCTAGTTAGTTTGCTAAAAAATCCTGAACAGCCTTATTTATCTGCTTTTTAACATCACTTTCTGATACCATGTAAAAAGAAACGGCCATGCGATTTCGGAACCACGTTAATTGTCGTTTGGCGAAACGGCGAGTGTTTTGTTTGAGTTTGTCAACGCTCTCCTCCAACGAAGCTTGACCTGCGAAGTAAGGAAAAAGTTCCTTGTAACCAATAGCACGCGCCGCCTGCACATCACGATGATTGTCATAAAGCCATTTTGCCTCATCCAAAATCCCCTTTTCAACCATGACATCCACACGGTGATTAATGCGTTCGTAAAGCACCTGACGGTCATCGTTTAAGCCAATCAACAAAGCATCGTAGGGAGTTTCCTTGTTTTCCAAATCTTGCCCAAATGTCGCTAATTCCAAGGCACGAATGGCACGGCGGCGGTTTAACTCAGGAATCTCAATGCCCTGCTCTGCTATTTTGTCAAATAAAACAGCATCCGCCAACTGCTCCAGCTCCTGACGATAAGCCAGCACCTCCTCTTGATTGACCTGACCGCCTAGATGATAGCCTTCCAGCAGACTTTGCAAATACAAGCCCGTCCCGCCAACGATAATAGGCAACTTGCCACGGCTAGTAATATCCTCAATCGCCGCACTGGCTTCCTTGACAAAATCATAGGCCGAATAAGCCTCATCCACCTCACGCACATCAATGAGATGATGCGGTGCCTCAGCCTGCTCCTCAAGAGTCGCCTTAGCCGTCCCAATATCCAAATGACGATACACCTGCTGGCTATCCCCACTAATGATTTCACCGTTAAATCGCTTTGCTAATTCAATCCCTAAAGCGGTTTTTCCCACTGCTGTTGGACCAACAACTGCTATGATTTCTACCTTATCTAAACCCATTTTTACTTATCCATCCGTCCTAACACATATCCTGATAAAAGAAACGTTTTTACTTGAATTCTACACTAATTTTAGTTACTATTATTATAACATATGGTGACGGGACAAGGAACAATCGCCAGTTACTAATAACGACTTGATTTTAGCAATCAGCGATGTGTTGTGACTACCGTCCTTATAAAAAAGGAGGAATTAGATTATGGCTAAAAGATTTGCTTTTGCTAAAGGGATTGCGACAGGTGTTTTAGCAACTGCAGCAACTGTTGCTGGAGCTGTTTACGCTGTCAAGAAAAATATCATTGACCCAGAAGAAGAAAAAGCTGCTTTCATCGAAGAAAATCGTAAAAAAGCCGCTCGTAAACGTGTCTCTCACTAATCAGACAAGTTTAAAAGAACTACAAGCAGATGCTTGTAGTTCTTTTTTTGTCTTACTTACAAAATTTCCCATTCCTTAATGCCAAATTCCTCTAGCAACTGTTGGATCTTATCAAAATACAGGCGAAAATGTTCCAAACGATGCCCGTCTGAGCCGATCGAATACTTATGCCCGCCCAATTCCTTGACCAAGCCCAAGGCATAACGATACAAGTCCTCATTATGATACAAATACATGGATTTACTATTTAACTCAAAAGCTAAATCATGGTCAATCATTTTTTGGAAGATACGCTTTAATTGAGGTTCATAAACTTTTAAATCCTCGACTATCATATCAAAAATTCGAAAGCCATAATCAAAATGTGCTAAAACATCCGCATCCACGCGCCCAATCGCGTGCTCAAGCCTATCCAAATAATCTTGAATGACCACATCCTTGTCCATGCTAGCCACTTCATCATCCAAATAATCATTGATGCCATTGTGGTGAACTGATAACAATTTTAAGTCATAGTTCTTATCTGCTAAATAAGCAATAATATCATCTTCACGTGGCTCATAATAGCCAATTTCAATTCCTTTTTTGATACGATTGCCATATTTTCGATTAAGCTCAGCTATTTCACGCGAATAAGCGTCATAATCCGGCACATTATCTTGCTTAGTATAAGGATTTGACAAATCATAGTGCTCTGTTGTCACAATATTACCATCATAATGAGTTAAATAATCTTCAAACTGAGTCTCTGAATCATATGAAAAATGTGTGTGTAAATGATTATCTCGCATCCTCTACCTCGTTTATCTTTACTTGTGACTAATCTAAATCCTCAATACCAGCTGCCATGCGCTCTTCTCCCCACCAATTTGGCATCAACTCACCAAGTGTAATGGTTTCACGCTTGTCATAGTCAATCATAAATTCCAAATCTTTATTTTTAGGTGACAATTGCATCAAAAATTCACGGCAGGCACCACAAGGCATACCTGAACCACCACCATTTGGCGCTTTATCACGAAAGGCAATGATACGCTTTATAGTCGTTTGACCAGATTGCTGGAACATATTAAATGATGCAGCTCGTTCCGCACAAAGATGAAATACACCAGACGTAGCTTCAAAACAGTAGCCTGTGAAAATCTGTCCATCTTCTGCTTCAATTGCTGCAACAACATGATTTGAATAAATAAAAGGCGTCACATAATGTGGATTATAGTCATTTTTTGCCGCTTCGTACAGTTTCTCCCAAATATCCATCATAAATCTCCTATAAAAATTGTCAGTCTTTTATTATTTTACCAAATTTTCTGTCATTTTTATAGAAAAACATATTTTTTCAGTTATAGTTTATAACTATACATTATCCCATATAAATAACTATTTTTCAAAACTGAAAAGCTCAGCTAAAATAGGAATCACAAAAAAATAAACGAGGTATAGAAAATGGCTAAATCAAGATTTCAACTAGTTGGTTCACTTTTACGACCAGCAGATTTACGCGAATACAAAATCGCAATCGAGCATCGTGATGATATCAAATATCCTTTCTACGATGCATTCGAAGGCTACAAAGAAACAGAAACAGCTGATATCAGAAAAGTTATCGCTGAAGAAAAAGCGGCAGGTATCGATGTCCTAACTGACGGCGAATACTCAAAATCTATGTGGCACCTTGATTTCGTTTGGGGCTTAAAAGGTATTGAACGTTACATCGCTGACCACGGATACACTTTCCAAGACCATGATGGCGGTCATTTTGAAACACGTAAGGATATTGGTATCCGTATCACAGAACCACTTTCTGGCAAAAATCACCACTTTCTAGATATTTACAAACTTCTTAAAGAAGAAGCTGGTGAAACTGACACAAAACTAACAATCTGGGGACCTGCTCACGCCTACACAGAATTCACAGTCTTTAATCAATTAGTTGGCGAAGACCAAGTTTACAAAACTAAAGAAGAACTAAAAGCTGGTCTTACAAATGCCTATAAAGAATTCTTGAAAGAATACAAAGAAGCTGGCGGAGAAATCATTCAATTTGACGACTGCCTCTGGGAACTTTTCGATGAAACAAACCCAGCTGGTTTCTTTGCTCAAGGAAACAACGCTCTTGCCAATCTTGCTGATGAATTCATCGCAGTAAATAACGATGTTGCGGACTACGGTCATGAGCTTGGTTTGCAAGTTTGGACTCACAACTGTCGTGGTAACTACGAAAGTCGTTCTGCTGCTGGTGGTACTTACGAAGCTATCGCAACAAAATTCTTGAAAGATCAACACTATGACCGTTTCTTCCTTGAATGGGATAGCGAAGTGGCTGGTGACCTTAAAGCTCTTGAAAGCTTGAAAGACTCAGATGCTGAAGTCGTTCTTGGACTTCTTTCAAGTAAAACAACTGATCTTGACGATGAAGAACGTGCGCTTAAAATGCTTGAAGAAGCTAGCCAAATCTTGCCAAAAGACCGCCTTTACCTCTCACACCAATGCGGTTTTGCTTCATGTGATTCTGGAAATGAATTGAGCATTCCACAACAATGGGCAAAAATTAAACAAGGACAAGACATTGCGACACAATTCTGGGGCTAATCAGTTTCCATTACCAAACCAAAAAGCGACCAATTGGTCGCTTTTTTCTATGGTTAAAGAGAAAGCACTTGTAGGCGCTCACCACCAAGTAAAATCAGGTATTTATCAACAGGTTTGTTCTGGTAAGATTTGCTGAGGGCTTCGGCGTAAAGAGCCATTTGACCTTGATAGCGGTTTTTAATTTCCTCGCTATTGGTGTATTTGTCCGTCTTGTAATCAAAGAGAACAATACGGTCCTCTAGTAGCAGGTAACCATCGACAATTCCACGCACAACAAAGTTTTCTTGACTCTCAGGGTCTTGTTTGAGCATGGCAAATGGGGCTTCGCGGTAGATTTTGTCAGTATTTTGCTGAATCAATTGTCCAAGAGCTGAATTTTCAAAGAAATCCAAAACATTTTCTAGATGAATGCGCGCTTTAACTTCATCTTTAGCAGACACTTGTGTTAGAGCTTTTGAAATATCCTCTAGTGTCACTTTTTGAGACAAGGAAATGCGCTGCATGAGCTCGTGCATGGCAGAACCAATCGCTGTCGCTTCAACCTTGGCTTTTTTCGAAAAATCAGGTAAGGCAAAGCTTGGTTTTACTTGGTCCTTCTTAGCCATCACATCAACACCATCAGTATCCATAACAAGCTCATACAGTTTCTTAACCTGACTAGGTGTTCTTAAGCTTGGCAGGTTAATGGCTGATTGATATTTGGTATTCAACTCTGCAACTGCCTCAAGTCTCTCCAAAGCTTCTGCAATATTTTCTGACTGGCGGTTATTTGACAAATCATCAGGTTTAATAGCTGATTTGACTTCAATCTGCCCGATTTTCTCTTCTGTCAGATCTTCATCTGTGACAAATTCAACCTTAAATGGTAAGTCCTTATAAGCTTCATGAATGGCCAACATCCAATCTTGGAAAGTCATGAAAGCTTCACGTTCTGCAACTGGAAGATGATTATTTTCTGACTTACCGCTGTATTTATCAACCAATTTTTCAGAACTTGCTTTTCCGACTAAATACAATTTCTTCTCAGCACGGGTCATGGCAACATAGAACAAACGCATTTGTTCAGACAAGGTTGCTAGGCGCAGTTCACGTTTATTAAGCTGATAAGGCAAAGTGTCCATGCTGACTTTAACGGTTGGAAAAACATCCGTATCTAACTCTTCTCGCATGTCAGCCAAATATTTGATACCAGCTCCATTTTGACGTGACAAAATCAAGGGTGACATCATGTCTTGAATACTGAATTTCTTATCAATGTTCAAAATAAAGACATACTTGAATTCAAGTCCTTTACTCTTATGGATAGTCATCAAATTCACAGCATGTTTTGGAAGGGCCACTTCAACGTCAGCCAAATCATTTTCACTTTCTAAGACGCGATCAATCATGCGAATAAAGCGTGATAAGCCTTTAAAGCCAGTCTTTTCAAAATTATTAGCGCGAAGGGCAAGGGCGTAAAGATTGGCTTGGCGCTGCTCGGCACGGGGGAGATTGCCCACGTAATCATAATAAAAGCGCTCATTGTAAATCTTCCAAATCAAATCATAAAGCGAATGCCATTTGGCAAAATCACGCCACTTGCTAAAGCAAGTCATAAAATCTTTTAATTTTTCACGTAAAACTGGTGTGACCAATTCTGCATGCTGACCTTGATTAGCCAAAGCATGTTCTAGTTTTTGGTAAAGATTGGCTCTGGTCTCATCCTCGCTTGTTTGAAGAGCAAGACGAGCAAGATCATCTTCGTTAAAAGAAAACATTGGTGAACGCATCAGAGCTACCAAAGCATAATCATTAAGCGGATTATCCAGAGCTCGAAGGGTATCTAGCATCACCATAACTTCAACAGATTTTAGGTAATTTTGCTCACCGCCATCCGTCACCAAAGGAATACCATAATGTTCAAAAGTCTGCAAAATACCATCATTACGCGTACGTGATGAAACTAGCAACGTGATGTCTTCAAAGGCAACACCTCCTTCGTTATGCAGGCGAATAATTTCTTTAGCTACCAGCTTAACCTCGTTTGGATTGATTTGCTCCTCTTCTGGACTACTTGCAAGTTCACCACCATCATCAGTATCGTAAATAAGGACTTGTGTTTTATTTTCTGGATGAGCTTCTTTTTGTGCGGGACTGCCTGCTACTAACTGGTGCATGCCATCATACAAAATTTCCCCAACAGACTCGTCCATCAAATGCGTAAAGACACTATTTGTCGTATCCAAGACTTCTGACTGACTACGGAAGTTTTCTTTTAGCAGAATTAATTTTCCATGTTCTGGATGCTCTTGAAAATCCTTGAATTTTTGGTTAAAAATCTGCGGATCAGCCTGACGAAAACGATAGATAGATTGCTTGATATCTCCCACCATGAATCGATTATGACCATTTGACAATAATTCAAGCATGCGTTCTTGCGTGTGATTGTTATCTTGGTACTCATCGACCATGACTTCGTGGTATTTATCTTGGTAGAGCTCACGAATATCTGGATTTTCTTCCAAAATCTGGATAGCAAAATGAGCGATATCCGAAAACTCAAAAGCATTTTCTTGGATTTTAGCTTGCAAATATTGTTCAGAAAAATCCTGCATAAACGCTTGTAAAAGTTCTAACAAAGGTAGACTTTCCGATTGGTATTTGAAGATAGTTTCTAAGTGTTTCAGACCAGCCAAACGACCTTGGAGAGTCTTGAAAATTGGATATTTTACCCCTGCAACTGTCACAGCTGGACTAGATGGAATCAAGTCAGCCACATCTGTCGCCAAACGACCAAGTCCATCACGACCGTAAAGCGTCTCAAAATGCAAAGCCCACTCATGCAAATGCTCAATCATGTTCAAATGCTTTTTATAAGCCGCTGTAGGCGTCCCCTTAGCTGTTTTTTGCTTATAATCTTCTAAATCCGTCACATCTTGTAATTGATTAGCTGTCTCATGCATGCAAGCTAGAAAATCCACAACTTCTTGGTCGGGAATGGCGGAAAAATCAGTATAGGTTCTAGCACCTTTCAAGAAAACCTCAGCCAGCCATTTCTTAGGATTATCCGTTGCTTGACTGAAATCATAGATTTTGTAAACAATTCCTCTAAAAGCTGTGGTATCTTTACGATTGCCAGAAAAATTACGAACTAATTTGCGGAAAATGTCTTGATTTTGCCCCGTCATGTAATCTGCAAAAAGATCTGCAAAAACGTCATTCTTGACAAGATCTTGTTCGCTCTTATCCGTCATAATGCGAAAAGTCGGTGAAATTCCTAATGTGTAGCCGTATTGGTTAACCAACTTTTGCGTAAAGGCATCCATGGTTCCAATATCAGCAGTCTGCAGAGCTAGCAGCTGCTCATTAAGATAGGTTTTTAAATCATTATGCGTCGCTTGTTGCAAAGCTTGGCTGATTTTTTTCTCAAGACGTTCTTTTAATTCTCCCGCTGCTTTAACTGTAAAGGTCGAAATAAAGAGCTGGTCAACAGCAATCCCACGCAAAATTTTATCAATAATGCGCTCAACCATGACGAAAGTTTTCCCAGAACCAGCCGACGCTGATACCAAAATATTGTTGCCATAGCTATAAATGGCTTCAATTTGTTCAGGTGTTCGTTTTTGCGCTTTTGATGACTGCGCCTCTTTTTGCTGTAGAGAAGAAATCGCTTCAGCCGTTAAAAATGGTTTAAAGGTCATCTTTTTCCTCCTCTTCTTGCATCAGGCTCAAAAAGCCTTGACGTCTATCTTTTCTTGGTAATTTAAACCACTTGCGTGCGTATGGCATGTGGCGGTCCGCTTCAAAGCGTGTGATAGCTTTTAATTGGTCACCCTTAACCGTCTTACCATCCTCACTGTAAGGATTAATCAAAAAGTATCCTTGTTTAATTTGCTCAGCTGCTTGAAGGAATAATTTTTGATTATAAGCTAGTAAAATATCTAACTCTTCTTGCGTGTAAACAGAATCATTAAGATGATAATTTCCATTTGATAAATAGCCTTTTTCATCTTCTAAGAACAAGCCACGATAGCGAAGTTCTTTAGACAAATTCTCCAAAATTTTCTCTGTAGTAGTTACCGATGACAAATCTACTTTTGGCTCTTGCATGTGAAGGTACATGGCTCCAAAAATCTTATCTGATTCACTTTTAATTTTTTTATCGCGAAGTGCTTGCATATAAGTCACCAATTGCGGATTAAGACCATTGTAGAATTTTTGAATATCAAAGGTATTGTTACTTGATTTGTAATCAACCACCCCAAGACTTCCATCTGACAAACGATCCACACGGTCAATAATGCCTCGAATACGAACTGCATTGGCAAGCATTAATTCAAAAGGTTCTTCTTCATTTTCCACCTGGATCTGAGTATCCTGACGTAAAATGGTTGCCGTGCTTCTAGCAATATCTTCTAAGACTGTCAATGAGTAGCGGCTTTCCTCGTCTTCTTCGTAGATAAATTTGAAAGCATCTTCGGCGTTGGTTGTTTGAATAGCTCGATCTAATTTATTGTCAAACGGCTGGTTAGAAGCATCTTTCATGACCAATTCAAAGACACGATGAAGGTATGTTCCGTGATTTCTAGCATCAGGGTGAATGGTTTCAACCTCTTGTAAACCAAGCACATACTGTAAGAAATATTTGTACTGATTGTTATAGAAAGTTGTCACCGCTGATGAAGATAAATTAATCGGCTCATCACTTGGAAAACGCGTCTCAATCACTTCATCAGAAACTGGCTTGGTCTGCATATTGTCCTTAATAAGTGGCAATTCAATACCGTCATTTACCAGTTTTTTACGAAGATAACGTACAGCTACTGACCAGAAGGTCTGCTCTTCTTTGCTAAGCTCGCGTTCTTCTTCAATAGCTAAGCGATTAACCTCAATCACACGAGATAAGAGCGCTTTATAATTCCCAATGTCTTCAGCATCTGTCGACAAACGATTTCGTCCCTTAACCAAAACAGGCACACCAAAGCTAGCTAATTCCGCAAGATAAGAAGATTCCTTATCTTCTGACTCGTTAGCAATTTGTGGCAAACTGAGCACCAATTCTTCCGTCGCTGAATTAAACAATGACAAAGCAGCAAAATGATTTTTCTTAATATTTTCACGACTAATCATATCAAAACGTTGATTGTCAGCTGTTGTCTCATTAACCTTGGCACGTTCTTCATCTGAAATCAAGCTACGATTTTGCGCAATCTTTGGGAAATGCGACTGCGTCATGCCAAGTGCAAAGACAAATTTATTGGTATGTGGCTCAACCAAATCATAAGATTTTACAGAAACCACATCAACACTTGCTGGCACTACGCGGTACTGGGCAGCCAACATACCACTTCTTAAAAGAGCTAAAAATTCATCCAAAGACAATTTTTCTTGTCCAAAAATCGTTTGAAATTGCTCGAGAATGCCAGTAAATGTTCGCCAAACTTGCTCGTGCTTTTCCTGGTCATTTTCTGAGAAGGTAGCTACCATACGCTCTAAATTCTCAGGCAAAGAAATAGCACCCAAGAAAGTCATCAATTTTTCAAGCAGGCTTGAGCCAAACTGCTTTTGTGCCTTAAATAAACTTAGCAAAGGCGCTATGATTTGCTCGCGCATGCAATTAATATAAGCTAAGTGTTCTTCACCCTTGTAAGCAATCGTGAACTCCTTGCCAAATTTACTTTGTCCTTTAATATCAGCGTAAATCAGATATTGCTCAAAAAGGTCTAAATCATCTTGAGTGAAGGAACCATAAAGTCCTGTTTTCAAAAGATTAGCCACATCTTCCATACGAAAACGATAACGTTTCACGCGCTCCAAGGAATCAATAAAATGCACCAAAGGATGATCGCTCATCGACTCTGCTTTTCCAAAATAATAGGGAATTTCATATTTATCAAAAATTTTGCCGATTTGCAGACGATAGCTATCCACATCACCCAAAAGCACCAAAATATCTTTATAGCGATAGCCTTGGTGAAGTTTATGACGAATAGCCTTTGCCACATGCTCAACTTCTTCTTTTTGATTAATAACATCCCAGATAGCATAATGTTTCTTATCATCTTGCGTTAAGGTGATATCTGATGTTGTAAAGTCGTGCTTAGCTTCAAAGAGTTTTGACAACTTAGCAAATGCTTCTTGAGATTTTTGAGAACTCTCGACATACTCTGGCTGTGTTTGAAATTTAGCAGCCAAAGAATGCAAAAAATCTAAACTTGCCTGATAGACATTCCCAGTTGAAAATGTAGCCTTATAAGCCTTTTGACTACTGTAAGTTCCGATAATCACTTGAGCACATTTTTCCTCTAAAAGGCTGACTAAGTCTTCCTCTTCTGCTGAAAAACGAGTAAAGCCATCGATAACCAAAACAACATTTTCAAGCGCATCATCCAAATGACCCGATGCTACCTGTTTAACAAAAAATGCAATTTTTGATTGATTTTCATACTGGTTAGCTAACAAAATGTCATTAACTGCCAAAAAGATTTTCACCAAATCTTCTTGCTTCTCAGCCGTATGCAATTCTGTCAAATCAAGCACGGTCATGTTAGCCGTTTTTAATTCCTTATACAAATCAACCAATTGCTTGATGAAATTCGTATCTTGCTTTAAACGCCCGAAAACTTTCAAATCTGTATCAGAAAAATGAGACAGCGCACGATAAAAAATCATAGCTAAGCCATTGTCATCAATCGTTTCTTTGGTCTGAGGTTCATTTAAGACAAAATAGCGCGCCATTTGAGCAAAACGTGTAATGGTAATGGCAAAAGACGCTTGGTCAGGCAAAAGTTCCAAAACTGCCCTTTCTTTTTCAAAAGACAAAGAGTTTGGAGCGATGTAGAAAACACGCTTACCAGCTTTAGCCTCTTCCATCGCTTTTCTTGCCAAAATTTCAGTCATATCAAACTGAATATCTGTATATAATAATTTCATAATAATCCTTCGTCATGTCACTAGATAATCCTATTATACCAAATTCTGCTTTTGGTTTGGCCTTTTGATAAACAAGAAACCACCACTACTTTCGTAGAGGTGGTTTATCTATATTAACCAAAATAGCCTAATATTGTATCAAATGATTAACGAACTTCTGCTCCTAGTTGTTCAACAAGGACTTTAGTGATTTTATCCATGTATTTAGTAACTTCTTCATCAGTCAAGTTATCGTTTGGATTTTGGAAAGTAAGGCTGTAAGCCATTGATTTCATGCCTTCGGCGATATTAGCACCAGCATAAACGTCAAAGAGTTTGATATCTGTCAAACGTTTCACGTTAGCCGATTCAATAGCTGTAATGATGTCTTTATGCGTTGTTGTGCTTGGCAATAACAAGGCAATATCACGAGAAACTGCAGGGAATTTGGTGATGTCAACAAAAGTTTTATCCGCAGGAAGAGCTGCTTCAATCATATCCAAGTTCAATTCTGCAACATAAGTTTCAGGAATATTGTAGTTGTTAGCGGTTTGTGGGTGAACTTGTCCGACAAATCCAAGCAATTGGTCATCTAGGTAGATGGCTGCTGTACGTCCTGGGTGCATGCTGTCAAGACCTTTTTCAGCCACATAATCCACCGTCACATCAAGCTTATCAAAGAGAGCGTCCAAAATACCTTTGGCATAGAAGAAATCAACTGGAGTTGCCTTGGTTTGGAAATCTTTTTCAGCCACTAAACCAGAAATCGCAAAAGCAAAAGTGCTGATTTCATTTGGCAAATCTTCTTTTGGATTGCCTTTTTGTTCAAAGATTTTACCAATTTCGTAAATGGCAATATTGCTGTTTTTACGAGCGACGTTGTAAGCGATGGTATCTAACATACCAGACACAATGTTTTGACGAAGCACTGAGCGTTCCACTGACATTGGCCACATTAATTCGGTCAAATGGCTTGGTTGTAAGGTAAATTCAACAGCTTTTTCAGGTGTTGTCAAGGCGTATGACACGATTTCAGTCAAACCAGCACCTTCTGCGATTGAACGCACTTTGCGGCGTAATTTTTGCGTCGCAGTCAATTCGCCTGCTGTTCCAGCAGCTTCTGGAAGGGTTGTTGGTAGATTGTCATAACCATAGATACGCGCAATTTCTTCAACCAAATCAGCTTGAATGGCAATATCCCAGCGACGACGTGGCACTGAAACAGTGAAATGTTCTGCATTGCCAGACACACCAAAGCCAAGTTTGGCAAAGACATCTTCGATATCAGCATAAGTTAAGGATGTACCCAAGCGAACGTTAACGTAATCAAGGCTTGTTGATACTTCAACGTCTGTTGTTGGAACGAAACCAGCTTCAACACACCCAACAAGAACTTCTCCGCCTGCCAATTCATTTAGCATAGCAGCTGCAAAATCAAGGGCTTCATCAACAGTTGCGTAGTTGATGCCTTTTTCAAAACGTGATGAGCTTTCAGAACGAAGGTTCAAGCGGCTGCTGGTTTTGCGAATAGATGTGCCATCAAAGACCGCAGCTTCCAAAACAACGTTTTTAGATTGGTTATCAATTTCAGTTGCTTGTCCACCCATAACACCTGCAAGGGCAACTGGTTTGTCCGCAACAGTGATAACAAGGTCCTCATCCACCAGGTCACGTTCTTCGCCATCAAGGGTTACCAATTTTTCACCCAAACGCGCTTGACGGGCAACAATTTTGCTATCGTCAAATTTATCCAAATCAAAAGCGTGCATTGGTTGACCAAAGTACAACAAGATGTAGTTAGTGACGTCAACCACATTGTTGATTGGGCGAATACCAGCATTCATCAAAAGGTTTTGCAACCATTGTGGGCTTGGTTTTACCGTTATATTTTCCACCACACGCGCTTTGTAAGTCAAAACCTTATCAGATTCGATAGCCACATCAATCACATCTTTGGCTGCTTTTTCAACTTCTTTCACGTCTTTTTGTGGGAAGTGAACAGATTTGCCATAAATGGCTGCCACTTCATGAGCAACCCCACGCATTGAAAGAGCGTCCGCACGGTTTGGTGTGATTGACAATTCAATAATCTCATCATCCAAATCAAGGTATGGGAAAATGCTATCACCTGGTTTTGCTTCTGCTGGCAAGATTTGAATACCATCTGAAAATTCTTTTGGAATGATTGAATCAGGCAAACCAAGTTCTTCTAGAGAACAAATCATCCCAAGTGATTCCATGCCACGGATTTTACCTTTTTTGATTTTGTAATTGTCTGCAATACGAGCTCCTGGAACGGCTACAATGACATTAATCCCTGCAGTCACATTTGGAGCACCACAAACGATTTGGCGCAATTCATCATCACCAGTATCTACTTGGCAAAGGTGCAAGTGTGTTTCAGGAACATCTTCACAAGATACAACGTGACCAACAACCAATTTTGTCAATCCTTCAGATGGTGATGAAACTCCTTCAACCTCAATCCCTGTTGTTGACATTTTTTCAGAAAGCTCATGTGTTGTAACATCAACATCAACAAGCTCTTTTAACCATTTATAACTTACTAACATAATATGTGTTAAAAGCTTTTCGCAGTCAAAATACGTTTGACAGGTAAGCTTCTTTATCCCTTTCTACTCTTATTCTTTTAAGGCTTTTCGCATAAGCCAATCTGTGTCTACTTTATCGCCAACTTTAAATAAGTGCTCTGAAAATTTTTCAAATCCGTATTTATGGTAGAAACCTTGAGCTTTGATATTGCCTTCCCAGACACCTAACCAAGCCCAATCAAATTCACCTGCCTTAGCCATATCAAGCGCCAGCTCAAATAATTTCTTACCTAAGCCAAATCCCTGACATTCACTAAGAATGTAGATACGTTGAATTTCAAAAGCATTTTCCAACTCATGCTCAGTCTGTGCTGCGCCCCAGTTTACTTTCATAAAACCAACCTCGCGCCCATCAACTTTGACAAATCGAACATCAGATTCTTTATCTGTCACATCTTTTTCAAGTTGCGCTAAAGTATAATTCTCATCGAAAAATTGTTGAAGTTCTTCTTCGGTATTATCAAAACCAAAGGTTTCACGGAAAGTATCGATGCTAAGCTTTTGCAGCGCCTCTAACTTATCCAAGGTCACTTTTTCAACTTTGATTTCTGCCATGATGACCTCCAATTCTTTTTCTTGCTAATCAATTATTTAAATTGATCTGAGAAACGGACATCGCCTTGATAGAAACCACGAATATCATTGATACCGTAACGAAGCATCGCAATACGTTCTTGACCAAGACCAAAAGCAAATCCAGAATATTTTTCTGAGTCAACACCAGACATTTCTAAGACGCGAGGGTGAACCATTCCTGCCCCAAGAATTTCAATCCAACCTGTTTTCTTACAAACGTTACAGCCTTTACCACCACATTTGAAGCATGACACGTCCACTTCAACAGATGGCTCCGTGAATGGGAAGTAAGATGGACGAAGGCGGATTTTACGGTCTTCACCAAACATTTTCTTGATAATCATCTCAAGCGTTCCTTTAAGGTCACCCATTGAAATATTTTCGCCAACCACAAGTCCTTCGATTTGGTGGAATTGGTGGCTGTGTGTGGCATCATCCGTGTCACGACGGAACACACGCCCTGGTGAAATCATTTTCAAAGGTCCTTTGGCAAAGTCGTGTTTGTCAAGTGTACGGGCTTGAACAGGGCTTGTGTGCGTACGAAGCAAGATTTCTTCTGTAATGTAGAAAGTATCTTGCATATCACGCGCTGGATGGTCTTTTGGCAAATTCATGCGTTCAAAGTTGTAGTAATCTGTTTCCACTTCAAAACCATCGACTACTTGGAAGCCCATACCGATGAAAATGTCTTCAATATCTTCGCTGATTTGAGTCAAGACATGACGGTTACCAAGGTTCACATGGCGACCTGGCAAAGTCACATCCAAACTTTCAGATTCTAATTGAGCTTTAATTTTTGCTGCTTCAACAATTTTAGCTTGTTCTTCAAAAGCTTTTGTCAAGACGTCGCGGACTTCATTGACTTGTTTTCCAACCACTGGACGCATATCATGTGAGAGTTCTTTCAAACCTTTCAACAATTCTGTCAATGATCCTTTTTTCCCAAGAACTTGTACACGTAATTCTTGAAGTTCTTTGGCATGATCGCCATGCATTTCAGCCAACTTGGCTTGCGTTGTTTCTTTTAATTCTTCTAATTGCGCTTGTAAATCCATTCCATTCCCTCTCTGAATACTGCTCACAAAACGAAAAACGTGCCAAGCTCCATTAGCGGAGCGTTGACACGCGGTACCATCCGTTTTTTATCTGACTTGCAGACCTTAATTCTTGTCTTTTTTGGTGAGTGAATTCGCCAAACTTTCATCTAGGAAGCTTCCAGTCACGGCTCCCATTCCCTGTTAAACTGCCATAAGGGTACTACTCTCACAAGACACTATTCAATTACAGTTTATTCTAACAAATTTTAAACCATTTGACAAGATTGAAAAACGGCTAATTGACACTGACCTCACCAGAATAGTAATTGAAAGTCAGGCCGCTTTGGACATTTGGAATAAAGACATTAAATTCCAAACTACCGTCTGATGATTTTGCCTCCAAATGCGTACCACTTGAGAGAATATTGTCGCCATCATAGATTAAGGTCACGCGATAACGCACACGTTTGTTTTGATCCAAAGCCTTGCGAACCTGTGATTCATAGTAATTCTGACCTGTTGAGTCTTCTGAGTTGGCTTCATTTGCCCAAGCTGTTTGCGTTGCCACATTAGCAGGATTGCTGGTTGAGGCATCAAATCCTTTTAGACCACCAACCAAAGCATAGCCCAGCAAATGCCCGCGATCAACGGCATGGTGATAAGTTCCTGACAAGTGTTGCAATTGGTGCCAGCCAGCTGGTTTCCAAGAAGTTGAGCCATTGCCAGTTTCCTCACGGCTCTTGTATTGGCGTGTGGATTTGCTTAGCAAGGCATTCGCAACCGTCGGAACCGTTTGCCCTTGAACGGTTTTGGTTTTGTTGTTGACATAAGGCTTACTCGATACCTTGGCATTTAAAGACGTCTTGTTTTGATTCACAATATAAGCTCCAGCCCCATTCCACTCAAGCTTGTTGCCCAACTGTTCCTTGACGCTATCGGTTAAAACCGTTTCTGCTAAGGCTTGACTTGGGGCACCGTCTGTTGATTTGGATTGGTTAGACGTGACAGATGAGGCAGACGTTTCTTGCCCAGTGACCAAGGAAACCACCTGCTGCAAGGATTGCTCGCCTGATTCTGAGGTGGTTACCCAACCCGTCCCGATACCAATTAAGGCAACTAGTACTGCAATAATGGATTTAAACTGTTTTGATGTTTTTGATTTTTTCGCCATAATTCCTTCCATTAAAAAAGTGGAAAACCGCATTTACTCGCATAAAGGCGATTATCCACTTTGAATTTGATAATGTGATTAACCTAACCGTTTCCAGTGAATTTTCCGATAATGGACTGCCATTTATCAAGGGATAAGATGGCTAAGGGGTTCTTACCCTCTCCAAAAACGCTGTAACCTAGCATTAAACCGATAGCTAGAAAAAGAACGCTAAGAATCACCACCACTAGAATTAAGGTTAGTTGTTTTGCAACATATTTCCAACCTGTTGTCATTTAGTCCTCGCTTACACGCTTAATATGCGCTCCTAGTTTTGCTAATTTTTCATGGAATTTGTAGTAGCCACGGTCAAGGTGAACCAATTTGCCAACTGTTGTTGTGCCTTTTGCCACCATACCAATCATAATCAAGGCAGCACTGGCACGCAAGTCTGTAGACATGACAGGTGCTCCTTGTAATTCTTTGCCTCCATGAATCATTGCTGTATCACGCAAAATCTCAGACTGCAAGCCCATGCGGCGCATTTCTTCAAGGTGTTGGAAACGATTTTCAAAAACCGTTTCAATCATGGTTGATTCGCCGTTCACAACCGCCATCAAAGCGGTAAATTGTGCCTGCATATCCGTTGGAAAACCAGGGTGGGGTAGGGTTTTAACAGTCACTGGTTTTAAGGCTGGCGTGTCCGCAATCACACGGATACCCTCTTCTTCATCAATCACTGTCACGCCCATCTCAATCAATTTCGAAATCAACGGACGATTGTGTTCCCAAATGGCATCTTTCACCAAAACATTACCTGAAGTCATGGCTGTAGCGACCATGAAAGTCCCTGCTTCAATACGGTCTTGCACCACATCGTGTTCTGCACCGCGAAGGCTTTCCACACCAGTAATGGTCAAGGTTTCTGTACCTGCTCCTCTAACCTTTGCTCCCATTTTATTTAGCAGCATGGCTAAATCAACAATTTCTGGTTCGCGTGCAGCATTTTCAATGGTTGTCACACCTTCTGCCAAAGTGGCTGCCATCATCAAGTTTTGCGTTGCTCCAACAGATGGGAAATCCATGTAAATCGTGGTTCCACGCAACTTGCCGTCAACTGTCGCAGTAATATCACCGCCAGATTGTGTGATAGTTGCTCCCATTGCCTCCAAACCTTTTAGGTGCAAGTCAATCGGACGACTTCCAATCGTGCAACCGCCTGGCATAGATACTTGGGCATGGCCGTTACGAGCCAAGATAGGTCCCAGAACAACAATAGAAGCACGCATTTTGCTCACATACTCGTAAGGAGCAACATCTAAAATTTTTCCTGATGCATCAACCTCAATGGTGTTAGTGGCTTCATCAAAATCCACTTGAATGTCCAAACCACGCACCACATGATTCATGGTAAACACATCCGAAAGAATTGGCACATTCGTAAGTACCGTCTTTCCTTCTTCTGGTAAAATGGTGGCTGCAAGAAGTGGCAAGACGGCATTTTTAGCCCCTTCAATGACCACTTCTCCTTGCAAACGCGTATGACCACCTTCTATAATAATCTTATCCAAAATGAACTCCATTCTCAATATTCTATTAACTAGAATTATATCACAGTTTTCTATTTAATGCTTTTATTGAAAGTTGAAGAAAAGTGTTTGACTCAATGTCACAATTTCCAAGATAAAATTGCTAACCAAGTAGCCAATTGCAATGCTTAAAAACAAGATAAACACTTTCAAGCGCCCGATATTATCAGGGGTGTTTTTTATCCACTTAGACCAGTCAAATAACTGCCTTAACAAAGAATTGGTCATAGCAATAAAAATGACATGACTAAATAGACTTACAGTTGTATTTAATATTTCCATAATGCCATTATAACATAAAAAAGACCTTCACAGTATCATTCCTCAAAAAGCCCTTACAACTGTAATCTTCTTGTCATAAGAAGACACAAAAAAAGCTAGACAAAGAGGCTCTATAAAAAGTCACATAACCAAGAACCCCCTGACAAATGTGGTTCTATAATTTCTGTAGTGGGTAACTCCTAGTCAGAAGTTATGGAGCCTTTTCGTGCATAGAAAAAAAGCCCCATATGATCTATTGACCTATAATGAAAAGCGACGAAACTACTCATTAGAAAGAATCATATGGAACACTTCAATACTATCACAAAACTACTCGGAATGAAAGACCAAAATATCACAATCAACGATATTGTAGACTGTCAAACACACAAGGAAATTATAGCTTCTCTTGATTACGATGTTCCGAACTGTCCTGCTTGTGGGACAAAGATGGGGAAGTATGACTTTCAAAAAGCCTCTAAAATCCCTTATCTGGACTGTGTCGGCTTCAAGTGTCGAATCCTTCTTAAGAAGCGTCGCTTTCGCTGTTCAAACTGTCGAAAGATGCAAATCGCTGAGACTTT
>NZ_JBHRZX010000037.1:0-120049 GCF_042649785.1 Streptococcus alactolyticus
CTTTAGGAACTTTGAAAACTTTAAAAAACGCATTCTCATCGCTTTGAACGTCA
Source organism: Streptococcus alactolyticus (assembly GCF_042649785.1). Lineage (NCBI taxonomy): Bacteria > Bacillati > Bacillota > Bacilli > Lactobacillales > Streptococcaceae > Streptococcus > Streptococcus alactolyticus. The sequence goes on from NZ_JBHRZX010000037.1 coordinate 54, forward strand.
AAAAAGAGAAAACCAATTTGTTCTCTCTAGATGTTAGCTGGCATCAACCCACTACAGTTGACAATGAGCCACTTTTGGGGTGCAGTTCATGGGGATTTCTGCTACTTTTTGGTATGTCTATATATTGTCCAAATACTCGATAAAGTCTGGTAGGTCTTCCAAATCTTTGAGGAGGACTTCTTTGTCAAGTGTATGGTCTTCTGTAAAAATATAAGCCTTATCAACGAGGTATCGAATTTGCGTAAAATGGTGACTTGAGATGATAAAGGTCTTGCCAATCGTTTGAAGTCGTTGAATCAGCTCTGTAATGAGTTTGCGATATTTAGGGGACAAGCCGTTAAATGGTTCGTCAAAAATAATCACGTCTGGGTTCATGACTAGGACACTCGCGATAGCGACTAGTTTCTTTTCACCACCTGAGAGGTGATAGGGCACGCGCTCCTTGAGGTGGGTAATACCCAGCAATTCTAGGCTATCCATGACACGTTGCTTGACTTCGTCTTCTGATAAATCTAGGTTACGCAAGCCAAAAGCTACCTCGTCATAGACGGTCATGTTAAACAGTTGAATGTCGGGATTTTGGAAAACAAAGCCAAAATGGCGATAAAAATTGCCGACTTTTTGATTATCATTTAAGAAATCAGCATCAATCTTATCGCCTTCAAAGAAATATTCTCCGTCCTCAAAAGGGTACAATCCGACTATCAACTTCAATAAAGTGGATTTCCCTGAACCGTTGGATCCCATGATACAGACCGTTTCTCCCTTAGAAATGTCGAGGTTAATATCATGAATCCCAATACTATTTGTATAATGATAACTTCCGTTTTCTATTTTAATCATCAGCGACTCCTACTTTAGATAAAATATAAGACAATCAAGGCAACTAATTCGACTAAAACACCGAAATCACAGCGGTTAAAAGGGAGTCGTCTATCCAAAGAATACCCCTTTGAATCACGGCTATAACCTCTTAGCACCATAGCTTGGTAGGTTTCGGTTGTGCGTTCTTTTGAGGACAAATACAATTGTCCTAATAAAGCCCCTAAAACTTGGCGGCTCACGTGTTGCCCCAAGGTCCGCAAACGAATACTGTATAATAATTCCTCTAAAAACATTCCTAGCATATAAATGTATTTTATCGTGATGTCAATGACTAGGATGATAATCGTAGGCAGATGCCATTGACGAAGCGCTAAAATAAACTGCTGCCACGAGGTAATGGCGAGGAAGATGGAAATATTCACTAAAATCAATCCAACGCGTATCAAAAATAGGGTCATGTCGTTTTGGCTAATCACAATACTTGGGAGTAAAACAATGGCAGATATGATAAGCAAACGAAATAATTTTTTGATAATGTTAATGATAACTGAGCCTGGCAAAACGCTCAATTTGATAAACAACAACAGTCCTACTATCCAAAGATAGGTTAAGCTGGTTCCTTTTAAAATCATGATAGTGTAGGTAATTAAAGATAGTAGGCGTATCCAAGGGGATTTTTTGGAGGAGTAAGAAACGTTGGTATTTGTTAAAAAATTAAGCAGGCGAATAACACCCCTGATGTTGATCTGAATGTAATTGCGATGGGGGTCCGTCTTGATGTTATCGTGATTTTCTGCGGTTAACCAAGTAGGTAAAGTTAGATTAGTCTCTCTCTTTTCCATTCAGACTTCCTAATACTTTCCCGATTAAAACAAAGATAATAATGGCAGTAATAGCACTCAAAATATATCCTAGTGGGAGATTGGTGCCTGGAACTGTGTAGTCACTAAACAAACCTTGATAGTCCAATCCTTTAGCCATCCCTTGTGGTAATTGGCTTGCTACACCTTCTGATTTTAATTTATCTAGCATTTCAGATTTTGACCATTCCCCAAAGGCTGTTCCTTGAGCTAATAATCCAATCGGGCTCAAAACCACTAGAGCTCCTAAAAGGTAATACAAGGGTTTAAAGGATGTTTTGGCATTTTCTGACTGAATAGCGGCATTTTCGTAGAGTTCATTTGGAGTAACGCGTTTAACAAAGCGGTAAATGACGTAAGTAAAGAAGGCTTCGATTGGTCCTGCAAACAAGAGGTGCGTCAAGGTCATGGCAGGAACTGTGATTGATAGTGGGTAAGGATTGTAAAGGGCTTGGCCACTAGCCGTATGGAAAAGAACAGGTTGCAAGCCTAGTTCTACCCCAACTAGCAAGGCAGATACATTGATACCAATATAAGAACCAAGGATAACCCCAAGGTCACTGTGATGGCGTTTGGCAAAGAAACGGTAAATAGCATAGCCAACAAAAGGCATCACGCAGGCCATGTTAAACACATTGGCGCCAAGAGCGATAATTCCGCCATCTGCAAATAAGAAACTCTGCAAAATCAAGGCGACCGTTATGGACAGACAGGCAGCGTACGGTCCAATCAAAATGGCCAGCAAAGTTCCTCCAACAGCGTGTGCCGTTGTACCACCAGGAACAGGCACATTAAACATCATAATCAAAAAAGAAAGGGACGAGGCAATCCCTAACATGGGTGCGAGTTCTGATTTTTCGCTTAATTCAACCTTGACTTTTCGCACAGAATAGCCAACAACAGCGAGCGCTCCTGCAGCCAAAACCGCACACGTTTCTGGACTTAAGTAATTATCTGGTATATGCATACGATATACTCTCTTTCTTTTAATTCACTAAATCAATTCATTAAATTATTTTACTAAATATTCTTTAACTTTATTGCCCAAAGTCAATCGAAGTCCTACGACTACCGCAGCATAGCCTATGACGAGATTTAAGACAATATAACAAGCAGCTTCTATCACACGATTGGACGCCAAGAGTTGCACAATGCCGACTGAAAACGATGAAAAAGTCGATAAACTACCACAAAAACCTGTCACGATAGCTTTGTTGGTAAAAGGATTGGTCACGTGTTTGATAAATAATCCTGTAAAGCAGCCGATAATCAGGCAGGCTAGTATATTGACACAAAGAACAGCAAAGGAAGACCCCCAGCTAGCAGGTGTGAGATTTTCAACTAAAACACGAAGACCACCACCAAAAAAGGCACCACTTGCAATTGCACTGTATTTTTCACTATTTTTCATGTTCCCCTCCTAAATGATTCCATAAAGCCATCGGCCTACATAAACACAGAAGATACAAATCAGAACAGAGGCTAACCAGTAGAGCCAAGCGATGCCTTTAGTATTTGCCAAGACCATCTTGTAGTGTTCCAGCGAGTAAGTTGAAAAGGTCGTCAAACCACCACAGAAACCGCCGATGAGAAAGACATTTGCCATATGGGACAAGGCATGATTGGCAGCCATACCAACCAAGACACCAGCAAGCACAGAGCCAATCACATTGGCCCAAAGCGTTCCCCAAGGGATTTTATTGCCTTTGACATTGAGATTATCACTTAAGATTGAACGCAAAAAGGCACCAAGGATAGCCCCTAAGCCTCCTAAAATAACATCTAAAAACATAATTTTCACCTATCGAATGTGAACATCCGGCTTTCTAAGATTGATTGGAGAGAAGATTTTGATTTCTTCGCGGTAAAAATTGGTAAATAACCACATGAGGCGACGATTTTCGTGGTAATTTGGTCCAAGCACACGCAAGACCACACCTGAATCAATTTGAGTAACACCATATCGACAATCCGTATCAATACTAGCTAGGACTTCTCTGAATTGGTCCACGTGTTTTTGCGTCAAAAGCGGGTCAATAATGGTCACGGAATTGTAATTTTTGTATCCTTCGAAAAAGCCAATCTCACCCATATCATCTTCTAGCGGGTCACAGACAAGAAAGTCATTCAACAACAAGCGGTCGTTTTGTTTGATGGTCATTTTCAAACCTGCAAAACGGTATTGAAAAGGTGAGCCATCTGGTGACCAACCAGCTGTCAAGCCATCTGTTAAGATGATTGATGCTCCTTCGTCTAAATCGACTGTCGTTTCTTGGAGATAGTTAGCGTTTTTGTAAGGCACCACTTCGTCAAGATAAAATTCTAGGGTCGCATTTTTACCGACTGTAATCGCGGCGCTTTGTTTGGTCGTTAAGCCATTTTCACACTTGTAAATGTAGCTTGGCGCTTGGCTTGTGACCACAGCATGGGCATTTTCTTCCAAACTGATATGTTGATGATAACTTTCGCCTTCAATAAAGCCACCACCTGTTGAAATCAAGAAATAAACAGGCGTTGTCCCTGTATCAGTAATCGAAGCAGAAATCCGAGAATTGCCTTCTCGGTAAGTTCTTTCTGCTACTGTTCGATTATTGCGGTGGACAAAACGTAAGTCAATATAACCGTCAAGATCTTTCACTTTATAACCCCTCTAATAAGCAGTCGCGTTTGATCCAGTCAATAACACCTTGAAGACCTTCGTCTTTTTTCAAGTTGGTAAACAAGAAAGTACCGTCAGCACGGAATTTTTCAGAGTCTTTTTTCATGCGTTCAAGGTCAGCACCAACATATGGAGCAAGGTCAATTTTATTGATGACAAACAAATCAGATTTAATCATTCCTTGACCAGCTTTACGAGGAATTTTTTCACCTTCAGCCACGTCAATAATGTAAATGGTGAAGTCAACCAATTCTGGGCTAAAGGTTGCAGCCAAATTATCACCACCACTTTCCAAGAAGATGATGTCTAAATCATGATCAAAACGATCTTCCAATTCTTCAATAGCTGCTAGGTTCATTGACGCATCTTCACGAATAGCAGTGTGAGGACAACCTCCCGTTTCAACACCAATGATACGATCTTCAGATAAGACTGAATTTTTCACCATAAATTCAGCATCTTCTTTTGTGTAGATATCGTTTGTAATAACCGCGATGTTGTAATCATCTGCCATATGACGGGTTAGACGTTCGATAATCATTGTTTTACCAGAACCAACAGGTCCACCGACACCAATTCTAATTGTACGTTTCATTGTTGTATCCTCCAAAATTTAATTATGACATGAAAAGTCGTGCTTCTTGTGTTTCGTGATTAATTTGAGCCAACTCTAAGCCCGGGGAATTTGCTCCCAAGAAGTTTTGAGTCAAATGTGAGACAGGTTGGTAGAGGGTTGCAATCTCTTCTACAATATCTCGCAAAATCACTTGCCCTTCTTTTTGACCAAGAGGAATGGCACGCACGGCATTTTGAACAAGCGTTGACGCCACGCTATAACCATACATTAAGAAAGCTTCGTGAAGAGGCATCTTTTTTTCATGTGCAAACAAACTAAACACAATAGCAGGATTGCCATAAGCTTCTTTTTGCTTAATCGTAGCTTGGTAGTCCTTCAAAAATGGGATGTTTTCACCATTTAGTTTCATTAACAAGGTCAGCATCTGTTGGGCAATTAAGCGTGTCCCAACCCTTGTTTCTTTTGCGATGGTTGCGGTATCCATTGAATGATCAAGTTCTAAAAGACGCGAGAAGTCACCCTCTTCTAAAGCCTCATAACTCAATTTCACCAGCAAACCTTCACCATATTTGAACTGTGTTTTGTAATAGTTTTTTAGCCATGTTTTAAACTCAGGTCCTTTTTTGATGCGACGGTCAAACAGGTAATTCTCCATACCAAATGAATGGTTGAAGGTCCCAATTGGAAAGGTCGAATCGCAAACTTGAAAAACTTCTAGATAGTTTAAAAAATTAGTATCCATATCATTTCATCATTTCGCCAAATCTACATAACGGAGTGGTTCAGTCAATTGAACTTCTTTGATTTCATAAGGAATGTGTTTTTTATCCAAAGTTTGTGCCACAACTTTATCAAATAAAAGTGAGATTTTTCCTTCAGAAACTTGAATTGGTTTGTGAAGATTACCAAGCATGTGAGCCAATTCACCCATATTGTCAATATCTGTTGGTGTCACTACCATCATTTCATCAGGAATGACACTAAGAACCAATAATTCTTTATCCGATAGTTTAAAGGCTGAGCCATTTTCCAAAACATCATCGTCCAAACGGATACCATAATCGTGACCGTGGTCACTTGTCACGCGCAAAACTTTTTTAAGCAAATCATCGCTTTTTACCATCGCTGTTTCAACGTGAAAATCTTGCAAATTACTGATATCATCAACATTTTTGTACACTTCTGTTAAAATCATCGTTTTCTCCTTAAAAACAAAAACGGGAATTCAATAAAACTATGTGATTATACCGAATTCCCTTGTTACTCATTATCCTAGAACAAGTAATAACGTTGTGCCAATGAAATTGTTTCAACAGGATCACAAGAAATCAATTTATCATCGATTGTTACTTCAAATGATTGAGGGTCAATCTTGATTGTTTTTGGTGTGTAGTTGTTAAGTTTCATGTCACGTTTTGTTAAGTTACGTGTATTATGAACAGGAAGAACAATATGGTCTAGGCCAAGTTCTTCTTTAATACCATGGTCATAAGCGTATTGTGAAACAAAAGTAATGTTTGTGCTTCCGATAGCTTTACCTTTAGCACCATACAAATCACGCATCATACGTGGTTGAGGTGTTGGAAGACTTGAGCTGGCATCACCCATAACACCGTAAGTAATCATACCTGCTTTAAGAACCATTTTGGGTTTTGTACCAAATTTAGAAGGTTCCCAAATAACAAGATCAGCGTATTTACCAACTTCAACTGAACCAATGTAATCAGACATACCATTGACGATAGCAGGGTTGATAGTATATTTAGCCACATAACGTTTGATACGGTTATTGTCGTTAAATTCACTATCACCTTCAAGTGGTCCAAATTGAGCTTTCATTTTATCAGCTAATTGCCAACAACGCATAGCCACTTCACCAACACGACCCATAGCCATCGCATCAGATGTCATGACTGAAAGAGCACCCATATCATGAAGCACGTCTTCGGCCGCAACGGTTTGTTTACGAACACGAGATTCAGCAAATGAAACGTCTTCTGGGACTTTAGGGTCAAGGTTGTGACAAACCATAGTCATATCGAACAATTCATCGATAACGTTCTTAGTATAAGGGTTTGTTGGGTTAGTTGATGATGGCAAGATATTATCTTGACCAGCAACGACCATGATGTCTGGAGCATGTCCCCCACCGGCACCTTCGGTGTGGAATGTGTGGACGGTTCTTCCGGCAAAGGCATTCAAGGTATTTTCAACGAATCCACCTTCGTTCAAAGAGTCAGTGTGGACGGCAAATTGAACGTCGTATTTATCACAGGCTTTCAATGAATTGTCAATACCAGCTGCGGTTGCACCCCAGTCTTCGTGGGTTTTAACACCAGCGGCACCAGCTTCAATTTGTTCTGCGATAGTTTCAGGGTTAGCACCAGCACCTTTTGCTAAAAGACCAAAGTTGATTGGTTCGTTATCCATTGCTTCCAACATACGATGGATATGATATTTACCTGGGCTTGTTGTTGCTGAGTTAGTACCATCGGCTGGTCCAGTACCGCCACCAAACAATGTTGTGATACCATTGTCAAGAGCGGCATGAGTAAGACCTGGAGAAATGTAGTGCACGTGGAGGTCAATACCACCTGCTGTTAAAATAAGGCCTTCCCCAGAAATTGCTTCAGTACTTGCTCCGACAACAAAGTCAATATTATCCATAATATCAGGGTTACCACCTTTACCGATAGCAACGATTTTACCATCACGGATGCCGACATCGGCTTTGACAATACCTGTATAGTCAATGATAGTAATGCCTGAAATAATGGTATCTACTACAAAAGGATTAGATTTTCGTGTTTCATTTGGGTTAACACCCATACCATCACGAAGCACTTTACCTCCACCAAACTTGCTTTCTTGACCATGGACTGTGTAATCTTTTTCAATCGCTGCAAAAAGATTAGTGTCACCTAAGCGAACGCTATCTCCAACAGTAGGTCCATAAAGTGAGGCAAATTGTTTTCGATCCATTTCAAAACTCATAATTTATGCCTTCTTTCCTATTTCTTGTCACGTTTTTCGTTTTTGGCTTTATCCAAATAACCATTGACGCGGTTGTTGAAACCAAAGACGCGACGTTTACCACCGAAATCAATCAAATTAACGGTGTGTGTTTCACCCGGTTCAAAACGAACAGCTGTACCAGCTGCAATATCAAGGCGTTTACCCCAAGCTTTTTCACGGTCAAACACTAGACCTTCTTCATTGGCTTCGTAAAAATGATAATGAGAACCTACTTGAACAGGTCGGTCACCAGCATTTTTAACTTCCAATGAAATAGCTTCATAACCTTCGTTGTAAGCAACGGGGTCACTAGATAATTTGTATTCTCCTGGAATCATATCTACACCTCCTTTCGTTTTCCTTAGCGGATAGGGTCATGAACTGTAACCAGTTTAGTACCATCCACAAAGGTTGCTTCAACTTGAATCATTGGAATCATTTCAGGAACACCTTCCATGACGTCATCGCGTGTCAAAACACGACCACCTTCATCCATCAATTCAGCAACAGTTTTACCTGCACGAGCTCCTTCTAAAATATAGCTTGTAATCAAAGCAACACTTTCGGGGTGATTTAATTTCAATCCTTTTTCTTTACGTTCTTTAGCAATCATACCTGCCAAAGAAATCATCATTTTCTCACGTTCACGTTCAGTAAGTTGCATTTTTTACTTCCTTTCAGTAATGCGTCAACCTATTTTGGCCACATATTAACAAGCATCAAGAATCCTGGAATCCAAGCTGTTACAATACCTTCAAAAATGGCAAGGAAAGGAACAAATTTTCCGAGATTTTTCTTCAAGTTAATTTCGATAAAGGCTGTTAACCATAACAAACCCCATAGCCACCAGATAATACCGTAAATAGCATTTCCACCATAACCTGAGGTCATACAGAGCAGTCCCGCCGGAATAGAGTTAATCGCTACGAATAGATTAAACCAACCATAAAGACGTTGGTCTAAATCAAAGATAGTATTTATCGCTGTGTAAAGATATGTAAATGCGAACAAAAGACCTGTCGCACTGCCATAGAACCAAAGAGCATCTTGACCAGTCGCATTACCATAAGCAATCGCGATGATATTTAATATCAGACCAAGTCCACCAGTAAAGATGTTCATGACGGCGTTTGATTTATCTTGAATGCCTTCAAGCCGATAAAGCCCATTACTAATTAGTACAATACCAACGTAAAGTAGCACAACACCTAGCATATATTTCGCCTCCTTTCAATGCCATAGTTCACCGCATTGGCACGTAAAAAAAGATTTTACGAACCGATTATACAATCAGCTACAACGATTAATTTATGTCATAAGTCGTTTGTTCTAGCAATGTTTTATCCAAACCTTTTTGAACTTGTTCATCACTAGGTTTAATAGAAGTCAAGTGACCTAGAACTTTCAAAATAATAAAGGTAACCACAAAACTATAAATAGCGACTAGCGCCACACCACCAACTTGAACGAGCAATTGATGTGCACTAGCTGAAACTTGGTTGACTTCTTTATCAGCCAACAAACCGATTAAGATTGTTCCTGTGAAACCACCAACACCGTGAACTCCCCAAACGCCTAGGGCATCGTCCCAACCGCGTTTTTCTTGGAAAGAAAGGGCAAGATTACAAATAATACCAGCAACAATCCCAACAATAATAGCTTTTTGTGGTTCAATATAACCAGCAACTGGTGTAATAGTTGCCAAACCAGCAACAGAACCAGTCAAGACATCAACAAAGTTTACTTTACCACGAACGATTCGAGCGTAAATCATCCAAGTCACCATACCACTGGCAAGACCAATAAAGGTATTTGAGAAGGCTGTTGCAGCTAGTTGACCAGCTTTCAAAGCACCTCCTGAATTAAATCCAAACCATCCAAACCAAAGCAAACCAGTACCAACGGCAGCTGCCATCAAGTTACTTGGTTGCATCGCAATATTGTCTTGATTTCGTCGACCCAAAACAAAGATGGCTGACAAGGCTGCAAAACCCGCGGTCGTATGGATAACCGTACCACCAGCGAAATCAACAAAACCAAGTTTGTCTAAGAAACCGCCACCCCAAATCCAGTGACAAACTGGAATGTAAATGAGGATTGTCCAAACGATAAGCAACCAAATGTAACCCTTCATATTCAAACGTTCTGCAAAAGCACCACTCATCAAAGGTACTGTAATAACACAGAACATTAATTGGAAGGCAAAGAATAAAATAAATGGAATAGAGGCCGCATGGACATTACTTGGAACAAGACCAACATGAGCAAGGCCAAAGTAATCTGAGATATTACCAATGACACCTCCCATATCACGCCCAAAAGCCAAACCAAAACCACCATAAATCCAAATCAGCGTTACAATCCCCATAGAAATGAAAGACTGCATCATGATATAAAGGACGCTTCGTTTCCTAGCTAAGCCACCATAAAAGAAAGCCAAACCAGGCGTCATCAAACAGACCATGGAAGTTGCCAACATCATAAAGGTCGTATCACCGTAGTTCATTTCTTTTCCTTTCTTGACTTAAACACAAAATAAGACACAAATATGAAGAGGTCAAGAGTGACTATACTTGTGGCTTATATTATGTACAGAAATAAAGTAGAAATATGGCATTACACTTACAGTATCGTCTTGACTAGCACTGATACTAAAACATGTTAACATATCCGTTTCCTCACTTTCTGTTAAGTCTATTGTTTTATTTACGGGTACATTATAGGACTTTTCCAAAAAAAAGTCAACACATTTTCAGAAAAATATTTATCACTTTCGAAAATAAAATGACTTTTTTTCATAAAAAACAAACTTTTTTAAAATCAAATAATAGATGTATTTGATTTGTGAGAGAATTCTGTTTTCTATGACTCATAAATGAAAAAATTTTAACTTCGCACCATTTCTCAAAAATCACTCACAACAAAAAAGACATTCAAGAAATATTTCTTGAATGTCCATAAACGTTGATGTAATCGAGTTGATTAACGTTTTGAGAACAAAACTTTAATTTTTTACGGAGAGCAGCACCAAACAAATCCCTTTATATCAACATTTAATAGAAAAAATGCTTCTCCCAAACCCTTTAAAATCCATAAAAATGGATAGCATTAACACCAATTAACACCATAAAATAGACTAGTCACTTCATCAAATTTCATTCCTCTAAACTGTCGGAAAAGCGTAGTTTTTTTTTCCGATTAATCAGAGAAATCCAAAAGGCAGGTTCGCACCTGCCTTTATCTATTTTTTTACCTTATGAGCTAATTCTTCTTGTAGAAATGGTTTTATTGATGTCAGAATAATAGCCACGGCTTTTTTATTTTGATTCTCAGTTCGATTACGTTTATTAAACATATCAATCATGAATTCATAATCTTTTTCTGGTTCAAAGTTATTCCATTTCGTTGCTTTAAATGCTCCAACTTCAAATAAATAACGCAATAATTTACGACTGAAAAATTCTGATGATAATTGAAGAAATTCATTATCTTCTACTGCGTGTAACAACTTAAATAATTGTTCTTTGACATCCACTTCATATTTCAAATCATCACGCTCAAACTTCTTAATGCAAGAACTACCAATAGGATAAAGTACATTACCATTCAATTGATTTTCAATTGTAAAAAGGTAACGAAGATGTTCTTTACCACATATACATGATTCTTCTAATAGTTCATCCTCTTCTACATCTGAAATCTCCCACTCTGAGACTGCTGAGTCCCAGTCATTGGAATCAGAGTTATCCATAACATCTTTGATAAGAGTCTGCAAATATTTACTTTGTGCTACCATAATGTAAAGCCTCTCTAATTTATTTTATAAGCCACTTCTATCAGGAACAAGCTCTTTGAAGCCTTTGTTGACCAATAGTGTATTACACATATTCACATCCCAGCTTGCTGTGCAATTAAGAATGAACTCATACAACATTTCTTGCTGATTTCCTACACGAAGTGTTCTTCCTGATAGTTCAACTAACATTTTACTGATACTTGGTGGTAATTTCATACCAATACAAATGGCAATCACCGTTTCAAGTTTGGGTTCAGTCTTTCCATTCCTCAAGTTGGAAATAGCCTTCAATCCGAGATTGGTTTCATCAGCCAGTTCCTGATTTCGAACATCTCGCCATTTCATCACTTCTACTAATGCAGGAGCAAAACTATTCATCCCACTAAGCTTTGACATAATTTCCAGTGTATCATCAATGTGAACATCAACTTGTTCGAGCCAATTATTCTTATCCTTCGGATAACTAATCGTAAATTGAATATCAGAATCTGCATCACGATTGAGTAACAAGGTTAAAGAAGTAGAGCGACCTATTCGAGTGCTTGACGAAATTTCAAAGACAATACAACATTCATCCATATGATGTCTTGCATAAGGCGTTAGAAATGGAGTTCCTGCAATATCATATGAAAGATACTTGGCATCATTGATACAGAGGTGGGATTCTACATAGAGTAATTCACCTTTCTCAACACGCTTTTTCAAGACTGGCTGAGATAATAATTGAAGACCAAGCTGAATCAGATTTACTGAAAAAGTTTGATTATCCTCTAAATATCCCCGCTTCCATGTGTGAGTTGGAACATAGGTATCATCTATATAAATAAATGCACCTTTCACCTCTTCAAAACCACATTCTGCCAAGCGAACTTTAGCAGATAAACGAGAAACTCCGAAAAACTGAGCTAATTCATCAATCCATTTTTCAAGAATATCAAGAATATCTTGGGTTTGACTCAACTCTAGTAACCGTTGCTGTCTACTCCTTGCTTCTTGAATAAACATCTCTTTAGGCATCAAGATTTTAGGTGCAATTGATTCAGCGTGCCATTCCATCCAACTAATCATATCAGAAGCTTTTTCATCCTTAATGTCATTTGTTGTAGATAGAACAGAAAGTTCCTCTTCCTCAGCTCTTGCTAATTCTAAAGCATAACGATGTAATTCCCAGTGAACACATTCATGAAGAATCGTATTTCTCACAACTCCAAGATTTCGTATCTGAGGAAGCTTTTCATCAATAACTACTGTTCCCGCAGAGATACCCTTTTCAGGATTATCTTGAAAATAGATTTGACCAAAAATTGAAGTATCCTCCGTAATGGAAGCATACTTTAACTGAAGCCCCATTTGTTGAATAATATAATCAGGTTCAACCCTTGTCGGTGTCAGCAAGGCATTTCGGTCATATTTATTCAAAATTGCTTCTGCCACCTTATCCAAATCATCCTTCCAAATAAATGGAACAAGTTTATCAGAGAGAGGATATTTAAAAGTACTATATGTCCCCCTCTCATAGGTGTCAACTTTTACAATTTTAAAATTTTTGATTCCTGCATCAGGCTTTCCAATAGCAGATACACGAAGCCAGCAATTCTTTTCGATGGTATTCTCATAATGATTCGTACGTTCAGTTACTACTGCATAGACATCCGTCAAAATATCTATATCAATTTCGCCATCTCCACGATGTCCAGCATAAACATACTTGAATTCTACATCTGTAACTTCTACTTCATCGTCATAATCATAGGTAATACCTAGCTCTTCAATATTTCCTAGGAAATATTTCTCACTTGCATCATAGATTTCATCATAGAATGTTTTTTCAATATATTTGGTAAAAGAAATCAAGTCCCCTCCTAAAATCCAAACAGTTCATCAATCGGATGCCAATCTGCCATATCGTCTCTCCATTCCCCTTCGTTCAAATAGCGAAGAGTGCCTGCAATATCACGGATAAATGCCCCTTTTAAATTATATTTTTCAAGATAAGCTTTCAAGGCTTCGTATTTCAATGGTGCATACTCGTCAATATTCTTATCTTCACCTTTAGCACTTTCCCCACCCTTGGTTTCTACAATATAGACATCACCATTCTTCATTTTGACAATATAGTCAGGATAGAAATGATGGGAAGAGCTGGCTGTATTATAGACAATTGAAAAATATTGACTTCCTTTATCACCGTTCTTATAGACAAACGCAACAGCATCTTCGTGTGATTCAATGTACTCTTCAAAAAGACGTTCAACTTCACTTCCTTTGAGAACGCTATTTGTATAACCTTCATAGACATTGGTTATCATATCAATATGTTCCAATTTTGGATTATAGGAATAACGTTCTGTCATCGGAATATAGAAATCATTCTCCTGAGGTACTACAAGTCCCATACTGATGGTTGGCTGAATATCAGCTTGTCTAAAAACTTCACGCAGAGCACGCCAATTATTCAAGATAAAGGCTGTCCATTCGCTAGCTTCCAACGTCAAAAGTTTTTGCTTGTTTGGTCGCTTATTATCCATAAAGAAGCGTTTCAGAAGAGCTTCAACCTGACTTACTTTCAAGTGAGTAACTCGGTCAAGTTCATGGTAAGCATGAAGCAAGTCAAGACGATTAGCATGATAGTCTGCTTCTACTCGTCTTTCTCTATCTCGAAGGTGGTCAGAATGTTCCAACGTATCAAAACGACCTTGTTTATAGGTGTTAACAATGGAATTTCCAAATTGAAGTCCTTGATTTTCTAACTTTTGCTTATTTGATTCAACATCTTCTGTCAGATTCCATTCACGAACCATACCTTGATAGAGATTTTCACGTATAGCTTTTTCATTTTGTCCTTCATGCAAATCAAGTACTCGCTCGCTGATTAAACGGAAATCTTTAGCTATATCTTTTCGATTCAGGAGTGGCGTAGGTGTTCCTACTCCTTTTTGAGTAAATGCACCATTCAAGAAGTCCACATCAAAAGTATAAAGATAAGCATTATCCAATACATCAACATCATAATGCCCTTTGAAAGGTTCGGGCATCCGACGGATGCGGCCAATAGTCTGAATAGTAAAGACTTCTCCCATGTTTTCACGAATCTTAATCAGAATTTTAGCCCGTGGGGCATCCCAGCCTGTGGCAATCGCCTGTTTGATAATGAGGTATTCTACTTTGTTATCAAGCTCTTGTACATTGAGATGGTTTCGCTTTTGGTCAGCTAGCCAAATTCCAAGTTTTCCGTCCTCATAAGTTTTATGTAGTTTTTCTTGAATATATTTTTCAATCCGACCAACCAACTCAGGCTCAGAATCCGACTTATCAGGTAATTGAACCAATACCAAGGGATTGATGCCTGTTACACCATTATCAGCGTACCCCTGAACAATCTCTTTTCGCTTTTGCTCGGCACTTTCAAAGAGAAGTTCAAATTCCTCACTAATATCCTGACTTTCATCAAGATAGTCTTCAATTCCTTCATTTACTACCACCGATTTTGTAATCAGTCCTGATGCAATGACCTCTTCTTCCGTCACCTCATAGAACTCTACCTTTTTAGGCATGTTGGGGTCTTCAATGGTAGCAGAAACCTTGACAGTTTTTGATGCATTAAAGCGTGCAATAATATCTCTCGCCTTCTTGGTATCATTACGATGTGCTTCATCAATAACAAGAATAAAATGACGACCTGCTTCGACAGCCTTTTCAATCTTGTCTTCAAGGTTATCACGTTCGCTATCTGAAAGCATGGCTTTTGACTTCTTGCCGATAACACGCTCATAGTTGATAAAAGTAACACTTCCTTTGTTAAATCCATGAAGTAGGGCATCATCTACCGACTGTGCCTTGATAGATAAAAAGTGTCTGGCTTTATCTTGACTCTGTTCTTCAAGCTCTCCTGCTCCAGGTGTAAACCAGACGAAAGCTACATTGTCATGGGTACTTGAGATGTAGGTATCGACCCAGTCAAGAAGGGTAATCGTCTTCCCTGAACCCGTTGGCGACTTAATGACCATTTCATCAACACCATATTCAGGTGCAGTAAATTTCAAAAGTTTATCAACCAATTTTTGTTGGAATTGTTTTAATTCAATCATGACCAGATATCCTTTCCGAAGTAATAGTGTGGAATCTCCTGTTTCGTAATGTTTTTCTCACGAAGGATGCTTTCCTGTTTGGCATCAAAGAAAATCTCGGGATGGAAGAATAAGGTAGAATTTTCGACAAAGTCTGACTCATCCATCTCATCCAGTTGGTCTTCTGATAAGATAACCTGCACTTTAGGATTTGAAATATCCACTCCAAACTCCAATTCCACAAGAGGTGTTACATAGTTGAGCAACTCATATTCAAGGGTGACATCAGGAAATTCTTCCTTGACCACAAAGTCAGTTTTGAAGTATTTGAGATTATGAGGAAGTTCTTCTTGGATATTCGCCAAACGCTTATAAGTTACCTCCTCAGCAATCTTATTTTCATTATTAGTACAAAGAATATATTTACGATTGCCACCATCTTCTTTGTTGAGCTGAGCGACAGCATGACCTGTTGTACCTGAGCCAGCGAAGAAGTCTAAAACTTTACAATTTTTATCTTCATTTCTATCAAGAATCCAAGAAATTAAATTAGTATCTTTAGGATATGAAAACGGTGCATTCGCAACAATATTTTTTAACTGCTTTGCACCTTGTGTACTCGAGAATGTCTCAATCACTCCCATAGGTCGTTGACTACGAGAAATAATATTTCCATCATTATCAGCATTTAAATATTGCTTTGTATATACAATCCATTCATTTTTGAGATTTTTCTTAATCTCTACAAAACCATTTTCAACTCCCCAATCAAATTTCTTTCTCGACCATCTCCAACATGCTTTTTTCCCATTATTATTGTCAGTTGGCATTACGTAACCTCCATCAGGCGTCTCAATTGGATAGTCCAATGATTCTGAGTACTGAATTGAACCCATGCCTAGTTTTTGCAAATAATACTTTCCTCTAGTTGATTCATATTCATCAGATTGCTTATATCTATCTTCGTTAGAAATTGGTACACCTTTGATAGTTACATCATCTATACCCTTAGCATATACAAGGATATATTCATGTTTCAACCTAAATAACTTACTATCCGAGCTTCCACCACCTTCTTTATTACTCCAAATAAGATTAGCTACAAAATTATACTCTCCAAAAACAGAGTCACATAACAACTTCAGTTGAGCTTGTTCATTGTTATCAATTGAAATAAAGATTAAACCTGAATTACTCATGAGTTCCCTAGCAAGCTCAAGTCGCTTACTCATAAAACTTAGCCATTTTGAATGAGAATAGCCATCATTTTTATCTACAATTTTATCATTATAAATAAAATCTTTATTCCCCGTATTATATGGTGGGTCAATATAGATGACATCAATTTTTCCTGCATGTGTCTTCTTCAAGAGGTGCAAACTATGCAGGTTATCCCCTTCAAGCAAGAAGTTATAGTCCTCCGATTCAGGATTCCCCACAATTTTCTTGGTCTCGTCCTCAATGAAGACAGGAATCTTTGTTTTCATTTCCTCCTCGACCAATTCGGCATGTTCCTCCCAGACCAAACCATATTTCTTAGTATTGAGCAAGCGGATAAGATTTTCCAGCTTATCAACATCCTCATTTCGTCTATCCTCCCGTGCCTGTTTTAGGAGCTCCTGCACATAGGCGATTGCTCCATCTTTCTCGTTCTTGCGAGGGCGTTCGATAAAATCTTTAGACATTACAAAACACCCCCTTTCTCAAAAAAGAGGGTGTTTTCGTACACGCAGAAAAGAGGTAGAAAACTACCTTGTTGCTTGTTGCTTGTTGCTTGTTGCTTGTTGCTTGTTGCTTGTTGCTTGTTGCTTGTTGCTTGTTGCTTGTTGCTTGTTGCTTGTTGCTAATGGTATCAAGTTCTAAATCTCCTTGTCAACTGATTTCTTTACTGTTCTATTATACCACGAAGGACTTGAGAAAAAATTTAATACTGCTAAAAGAAAAAATGACCTAGCAAGTCCTTTTTCGGGGTATTTTAGTTCAATATTTCAGAGAAAAACAGCAAGAAATTCCGTTATATCAAGCTTAATGATAGTGACTTGACAAGTTATATATTTATATCCTGCAAAGAGTTAAGATTAGCTTATAAATATAAATAGTCCAAATGGTGGCCACCAAAGGACGGACTGAAACAATATGAAAATTAGTCAAAAAGACTAATTCTGCATATTACTGTTTCACCGTTTCTTTGGTGTGCTTTTTTCCACTCACTCGGTAACTGTAATAGCTCATATGTTTCTTTCCGTCTGAGGGCTGGAAAGGACAACTTATGCTAAAAACTAAAGTTAAAACCCTCTATTGTGAATTGCTCGGGGAATCTATCAAGCAACAATTGATTGAACAAGAAATCCCTCAAAACGAAGTCTCTTACTATTTTGATGATGACATCCGATTGATTTCTGCTCCTGCAATTAGCCAAATCCTAAAAGGGAAACGCAACATAACCATAGATACTGTGGATGCCCTACAAGAAACACTAGGACTAACCAATGTAAAAAGTGTCTTCTTCCCTAATCTTGACTTCTGTGAGTTACTCATTAGCCAATTGACAGAGTTAATTCTTACTAATGGTTCTAGCTATACAAAGCAACTCTTTCAAGCAAAAGAGAATGACATTCAACAGAATCTCTCAACCTTGACAACTGCTCTATATGATTACTTCCCTGATTTTCCTGAGGAAGAAACATCCTATCAAATCGCTGAAAACTTAACTGAATGGTTAATTGAATTTGTTGTTCTTGTAGCACAACTTTAAGAGAAACACTTTCAAGATTTTTGAAATCAAAGATTCTTAAAATGCTTTACCATAGAAGTGTACTTAGCTAAGACAGTCCAGCTCACGACTCAAACCGAGCATGTCGTCCTAACAAAATATGCAAGCCATAAAGGAGGATAAAACCCATGGCAATTAAAACAAAACACAAGAAAGGTGGCTATTCTGCCACAACCGCAATCGAATATGTGAATCCCACAAAACCAATTCACAGCCTTAGCATTGAACTAGAACCCCAACAACTCTTTGAAGATGGAAAGCCAACTGGTGAGATTATCGCCTACAAAGCAACCTTTGTCCAAGAAGGGCTCGAACCCTTCCAAGTCAAGTTTGAAGATAAGGTCAAACTCCCTGAATTTCTTAGATTGGTTGAATTTGACAACCTGCAAGCTGTTGAGGTTCGCTACAACGTCTACTTCAAAGCTGATGGCATCAAGGAGGTCAAATAATGGCAACGAAAGCAGACACCGTCCTGCAATCTTACTTGCTCCAGAGCCTAAATATGGCTCTTGGGGCTCTGATGCAGGGGGAGACGAGCTATACTAATAGCTTCAATATCGTCATTCAAGAGGATGGCTTCATCTTCATCCCTAGGCTTCCTTGTGCCTATATCCTAGATGATGAACTCTATAACAAAATCTTCTTGATTGCCAACGCATCCTTGTACCCCCACTATACGCTTTTGAAGCAGAACGCAACTTACTTTGTTCCACTCAAGACAGATGATATTCATGTTCAGCGTGGGCTCTTCTTTCCGTGGAAGGTAGGCATCTCAAAACGCTTGGTCATCCCTGACCTCGACAAATACACAGCAAGTCTTCCTAAGAATCACATTCCAATTATGGAAAACTTTTCTCTCAATCTTGATAAGGTGAACCACATGGCTATTTGTGGAAACTCGGGCTCAGGTAAGTCTTACGCACTCACCTATCTGCTGTCTGTGCTAAAAAATCAGTCTGATTTAATTATAGTAGACCCAAAATTCGATAGTCCAAGCCGTTGGGCTCGTGAACATAAAATTGCCGTCATCCATCCCGTGGAAAATCGCTCTAAATCTGACTTCGTTTCAGAAGTCAATGAGCGTTTGAGTCAATGCCTAAATCTGATTCAACAACGTCAGGCAATTCTATATGACAACCCCCGCCATAAGTTCACCCATCTCACTATCGTCATGGACGAGGTGCTGGCTCTCTCAGAGGGTGTCAATAAGACCATCAAAGAGTCTTTCTTCTCCCTCTTATCGCAAATTGCTCTACTGGGACGGGCTACCAAGATTCACTTACTCCTTGTTAGCCAGCGTTTCGACCACACAACTATCCCAATTTCTGTTCGTGAGCAACTCAATGTTCTCATCCAGATTGGCAATATCAATAAGAAAACAACCCAATTCTTATTCCCTGACCTCGACCCCGAAGGCATTGTCATTCCTACTGGACACGGCACTGGGTTGATTCAGGTGATTGATAACGAACATCCCTATCAAGTGCTTCCTTTACTTTGTCCAACATACTACACAACGGAGGGCATTCACTAATGATGAAAAAATCATTCTTTATGAGGACTTACAACTTCAATATCTACTTGATGCTGTTTTCACTCCTAACAGGTTTCCTTGGATGGTCATTAAGCTTTCTAGCAAGCACTCTTGACTTAACACTTCCTATCGCACTTGACCTTTCTCAAGTCAATAGCTATCTAGCAATGGGTAGCCATTACGCTTATATGGCTATGAGTTACTTACTCGGTACTTTGTTTGCATCCGTTACGCTTGAAGTCTTGAATCGTATCCGATTTGATAATCTTTTCAACTATTTCAAATCTATCTACCACACCTTCAAGCTCCGTAACTTCCTGACTCAACGAGAAAAGTCAGAGAAGGTCACCACCATAGACAACCAGACCATTACTACCTACAATCCAATCAATAGTAGTTTCAATCGCTGTGCTCATAAGAGCGTGGTAGACATCCGAAAAGATGAAGTTACCGTCTTTATCAAAGTCCCTAGAGACCAGCAAGGGCAAAAAGTCTTGGGCGATATGACTTCCCAGTTGAAAGAAGAAGTCTCTAGCCAGCATCTTGACTACTATTTCTCTGCACCTAATCGGGTTCGCAATAGCCTTTGGTTAGTTGGGAAAAGACGGTAAAAGAGGGGGCTATGGCTTGCGTTAAGCAGTAGCCAAATAGCTCCCTCTTTTCCATTGAACAAGATAATTGGGGGTTACTATGACCCCCCAATTATCCAATAATCAGTAATCAAAATTAGAAAGGCATGTAAATATATGGTAAAAGAACAACGCTCAAGCAAGTGGACATTCCTGTTCTACAAAGAGAGTTGCCCTACTGACTATCTTGAGGTATTAGAAGAATTGCACATCCCCTTCATTCTGAGCCCTTGGCACGACAAAGACATCAATCGACAAACAGGAGAACTGAAAAAAGCTCACAAACACGGAGCATTCTTCTTTGATTCACTCAAGAGCTACAAGCAAGTCTCTGAGTTAATCAAGAATAAATTGAATGGTCCTGCCCATGTGGAGGTTGTCCAATCTCCTAAGGGTCTCTTCGATTATTTCACTCACGCTGAAAATAAAGACAAAACCCAGTACGATGTGAATGACATTGAGGTGGGTTGTGGCTTCAACCTTGATAAATTTCTTGTAGAAATGAACTCAGATGAGTTCATGCACGAAGTCGTGGACATTATTGAGCAGAATGACTTCACTGAGTTTGAAGAATTGGTTTGGTATGCTCGTGCTAATCACACACCACTTCTTGGACTCATCATTGAACGTACTTACTTCTTTGCAAAGTATCTTGACTCACGGCGTTGCAATCCACAACGAAATCAAACAAAGAAAGGAAGTCAAACTGATGATTCAAAACACTCGACCACTTCTACTAACTAGGCAACAAGCTTCTGAACTACTTGGAATCGACCCTAAATCATTCGACAAATACATCAGAAATCACCCAGACTTTCAATGTTTTATGGTTGGGAAGCAGGAGCGATACCTAAAATCTAAGCTTGTAAAATTTATCGAAAATCACTGTGATTAACGGATAACGATTGATAAAATAAGATTTTTCATATATCCTATATGTGACTAGTCTATTTTATCAATCATTTTTCATATAGAAAGGCTGATAAAATGGCAACAATTACTAAACGTGGAAATTCTTTCCGTGCAACTATTTCACTTTACAAAAAAGGGGAATACAAGCGAGAAACTAAAACGTTCAGCAACAAAAAAGATGCTGAACTTTGGACTTTAGAAATGGAGCTTGAAAAAGGACGTGGGAAAAACATTGCTGAACGTTCTACACTATTTACAGATTTTTACCGTAACTGGGTAGAAACGGTAAAGAAAAATGATGTCCGTGAAGCAACCTTCATCAATTACAAGAGAACTCTTGTAGTTGTGGATAGTCTTTTTGATGGGATTCAGCTCAAACATCTTGATGATATTATTATGCAGAAAAAGATTGATAAATATTCTGAATCTCACTCAAAGAAGACTGTAAAAGAGCTAGTTTTAAAGATACGAGGTTCATTAAAATATGCTTATGCTCGTGGTTTAATTACAAATGACTTTGGCCATCTCTTAAAATCAAAAGGGAAAGAGCTACCAAAACGGAATATTCCCCTATCTGTTACAGAATTTAAAAAATTAAGGCAGTATTGCTTAAATCATGCAGAAGAAGATGAATTTAATGTATTAGTAGCTCTAGCCCTTGAAACTGGTGCTAGACGTGGCGAACTACTTGGTCTCAAAAAAGAAGATATTTTTGAGTACGGTATTAAAGTTAGGCGCTCTATCAGCCCAACTAATGACGATACACAACTAAAAACCAAACACTCTAAGCGTGATATTTCTATCAATAAAGACATTTATCAAATACTAGTAAATCTAGCTAATACTAAAACAGATTATGTTTTTGATTGGAATGGATTTAGACAAGCTGGGCAACTTCAACGCTTACTGAAACAACTTGACCTAACTAAGACAACATTTCACGGCTTACGTGATACCCACGCTTCTTTTCTATTTTCAAAAGATATTAGTCTGGATTATATTTCAAGACGTTTGGGACACAATTCAATTTTGACAACTCAGCAATATTATCTTGAATTAATGCCAGAAAAAAAGCACCAGCAGGATGCCGATGCTTTAAGTCTCTTAAACGACTTATCACTATAATTAACACCAACTGACACCAAAAAGTGCCTGTAAACGTTGATATAATAAGGTTTTGATTAACGTTTTGAGAATTGTGAAGCTTTACGAGCTTTCTTAAGACCTGGTTTTTTACGTTCAACCATACGTGCGTCACGTGTAAGAAGACCTGCACGTTTAAGTGAAGAACGGAAATCTGGGTCAACTTGAAGAAGAGCGCGTGCAATACCATGACGGATAGCGCCTGATTGACCTGCGTAACCACCACCTACAACGTTAACGAAAACGTCGTATGAACCTTCAGTTGATGTTACTGCAAATGGTTGGTTGATAACAAGACGAAGGTCAGCATGTGGGATGTATTCTTCTACATCTTTTTTGTTAACTGTGATTTTACCAGTACCTGGAACTAAACGTACGCGTGCAACAGCGTTTTTACGACGACCAGTACCTGTGTATTGTGCTTGTGCCATTTAATAGATGCTCCTTTCTCTCTTAGATAAGTCCTTTGATATCAAGTACTTCTGGTTTTTGTGCAGCATGTGTATGCTCGTTACCAACGAAGACTTTCAATTTCATACCTTGTGCACGTCCAAGAGTGTTGTGTGGAAGCATGCCTTTAACTGATTTTTCAATCAAGCGAACAGCGTTTTTAGAGCGAAGTTCACCTGCTGAGATTTGTTTCAATCCACCTGGGTACATTGAGTGAGTGTAGTAGATTTTATCAGTTGCTTTTTTTCCAGTTAATTTAACTTTTTCAGCATTGATAACAATCACAAAGTCACCTGTATCAGTGTGTGGTGTAAATGTTGGTTTGTTTTTTCCGCGAAGTACGCTAGCAACTACTGCAGAAAGACGTCCAAGAGGTACATCTGTTGCGTCAACAACGTACCATTTACGTTCAACTTGGCCTGGTTTAGCCATGAATGTTGTTTTGTTCATGAGTTCTCCTATACGAATTCGTTTTTGTTTACAAAGTGTGGGTGTTCCGAATCCACGAGTTATTTGAAAGGTTCCGGGGCCTTACAAATGGGGTAAACAATACCATCTATTATAATAACAGAAAAGATAGTAGTTAGTCAAGCATTACCTACTATCTTTTTTTATGTTTTGTATTTCTTGATAGCTTGATTTAACGGTATTTTCGGGTATTTTCCGCTAAATGAACCAAGTGTCTTAGAAAATCATGTGTTTTAGCTTGATAGCCGTATTTTTGCCCTAAATCATAAATGTAGCCATTGATATAATCCACTTCTGTTTGGCGCCCTTTACTCATGTCTTGATACATGGATGGGTAATGCAGTGGGCTTGTCACCTTGCTTACATAATGGATGGTTTGCCATTCTTCGTCACGACTGCCCAAGGGTTTTATGCCCGCTAAATCAGCAACATCGTAAGCTTCGTCAATCAGCTGACGACCTAGCTTTTCAGCCCCTTCGTAATCAATAAACTGCCCCATCCGAATTTCAAATAGCGTACAAATCGTATTGATGACTGAATTAAAGACTACTTTGGTGTAAAGTGTCCCTAAAAAGTTATCCGTGGGATGAGGGGTCAAATTGGAAGTTCCAAAATCAGCAACAATCTGTTTTTGGACAGCATCAAGATTGCCTGATTGGGCAGCTAGATTCACCGAACCCGATCCTGCTTTTCCGATGAAGTCAACATCACCCGCCCCTTTTAAGACTGTTCCAATCAAACAAGTTCCTGCCAAGACTTTTTCTGGTACAAAATAACGATTCAAGGCTTCAATGTGTCCCACACCATTCATTCCTGTGAAAACGTGCTGTTCTTCACGGAAAATATGTTGGCTACGCTCGAGCAAGGTTGCTAAGTGCATTTGCTTATCAAAAACCAGCAAAACATCAGGTTTACCTTTATACTCTTCAGGTCGCTGAAGGGGTATCGGCACCAAGTGCCTTTCTTTGCCATCGCGAGATTGGTAGACCCCACCTTGCTCTGTCACGGTCTTTATATGCTCTTCCCAAGTGTCAATAAAATCCACCTGCGCTCCAAGATGCTCTTTAAGCAACAACCCAAAACGCAAACCCATAGAGCCACTTCCTAATACGGCATAAGTTAACTGCATAAAACTCACTCCCTTAATGCCCTACATTATATCACGTTTGTCAAACCAAAAGGGACCTAGCAGTTATACAAAATACTTATGGCTAGCTATAACTTTTGAAAGGGCAGCAAAAACTTAGGACAAATCATTCAAAAATTGCTTGAGCTGGTCTAATTGGCTATCATTCCAAGGGCGAAGTTTAGGCGTTGACAAATCAATCTGCCGTGACATTTTCCTCAAATTAGAGCCGATCTCGGCAACCCGCTGCTCCAACTCACGCGCCGACACGCGCAAGGCACCTTGTGAGAAAATCGTCCACTGCTCATTTAAGTCGCTGGTTGCTACTTCCACCAAATGACGTGGTGTGTTTAATTCTGCTGCGGTGCGTTCAATATAAGCGTCAGCCGTTTCATCTTCTTCTGTAAAAATCACTTGGATTTTGTACTGGTCATAGCGTTGGCGAACACCAGGGACGTATTGGGCATCAAACACGCAAATAATATCAATATGCTCAAAATGGGCATAGTTGTTAAGCCTGCGTAACAAGAGCGTTCTGGCAGCATCAAGCTGATTCTTTTTGAATAATTGACGTGTTTCTTGCCAAAAAGCAATCATATTGTAACCATCAACCAAAAGGATTTTTTGCTTCACTTTGTTTCCTTCCTAGAGGTTTTTGAGGGTTTAGCCTAATTTATGACGGAAAACCTCGTACATCAAAATCGCAGCTGCTACGCTGGCGTTTAGGCTCTGAACGTGTCCGTTCATAGGAATGGTTATCATTTCATCGACTTGCTTTTTGATATTTGGTGAAATGCCTTTTCCTTCGTTACCAATAATCAAGGCTAATTTCCCTGCGGTATTCCACTTATGGCTAGGGGTGCCGTTCATGTCCGTTCCAAACACCCAAAAACCTTGCTCTTTTAGTTTGTCTAGGGTTTGGCTGAGGTTGGTCACGCGGGCAACAGGAACATGTTCCACAGCACCTGTTGACGTTTTAGCCACAACAGGCGTCACTCCGACCGCACGGTGTTTGGGGATAATCACCCCTGCCACATTGGTTGCGTCAGCCGTTCGCAAAATAGACCCAAAATTATGAGGATCATTTAAACCGTCCAAAATCAAGATAAGAGGATTATCCTCTTGATTGGCTTTATCTAAAATGGCATCCAAATCAGCATAAGAAAAAGCGGATACTCGCAAGACAAAGCCTTGGTGAACGGCGTGGTTAGTCATGTCATTCAAAGTTTTTTTAGGCACCCATGAAATAGACACTTTCTTGTCGGCAGCCAATTGTTTCATGCTTTCTACGTTTTTGCCGTGCAAGTCATCTTGAATGTAGAGTTTATTTCCAGTATTGGCGGCCAAGCTTTCTGTAACAGCGTGCACACCATAAACAATATCAGTCATGTCATTAAGTTCTTTTTTCTTCATAGGACTATTATAACACGAAAGCCAGTCCTCATACGAGAACTGGCTCAGTTTATTTAGTAGCTTACTTGTCATCTGCTGATATCGCAGCAAGAAGGTTTTTGATTTGGGTTTCTAATTGGTTTACAACATCATCAGAAACAACGAGTTTGTTATCTCCCCAAGCTTCTGGGTTAATTGGAACACCTGTGAAAGGTTCCACCACGCGTGTTCTAAGCCAATTCAACAAAGGGATGAGTTGTTCAAAGACATCTTCTGGAGATTGTCCGTTAGCCACACAAGAAGCTGTGACAAATTTATCTTGCAAGGCCGATGGTCCACGCAAGTCAGACAAATCCAAAGAACGGCTCAACCAATCCAAAGCATTTTTCAAGCTTCCTGGAATAGCATGGTTATAAGCTGGCGTGAAAATCCAAAGGGCATCTGCTGCCATCACTTGATCGCGAATAGCTTGGATTTCTGGTAAGACTGGGGTTTCTAAATCTTGGTTCATTAAAGGTAAATCAACACTAAGATATGAAACGTCCACGTGTTTTGGCAATAGACTTTCTACTTTTTTCGCTAATTGTTCATTAAACGATCCTTTACGTAGTGATCCAACGATAAAGACAAGTTTAACCATAATGTGACTCCTTTTCCTTCGTTTTTTAGCAGTCTATCGCATCAATTTACAAAGTCAAAGACAAAAATCATTATTTGTCGAGTAAAATACTTTCCAAACCGCTGGTCATGGCAAGCTGAATCATAGCAGCTACTTCTTCAACCGAACATTCATCAGGCTTGGTCAATTGCCATTTAATCGTGGCTAAGGTGTTTGCCGCAAATAAGGTCGCAAAGTAATGAAGCCGATACTGTGGCACATGAGGGTACTTGTGCGAAAAAATATCCAAAATAACCTTTTCAATCGTGGCTTGCATTTCCCTGTCAGGATGGTATTTGGGCAAATCCAGCGAAAAATCACTTTGAGCAAGTCTTTTTGCTTGGGTAAATTGTCAAAATAACGCACCACAAGTGTCAAATCTAAATTTCCCGTTTCCAAGGATTCTTTCAGTTCCTGCCCATACTGAGTGAGGTAGTCCTCGCAAATGCACTGAACCAACTCCTCTTTTGACTGGTAAAACAAACAAAAAGTTGTTCGATTGATATTGGCCAGAGTTGTGATATCCGTTATTCTGATTTTGGAGTAGGGCTTTTCTAGCAACAAGTCCAGCATAACGGTCTTGATTTTTTGGTCTGTAAATTCTGATAACACCCGATTTTTCATCGTCACCTCATTAGTCAAAAGACACAAAGAAAGATTAGCCTCGCTTTGACTGACCAAGACTAATCTTTTATCTCAATTCTCGTTTTCAATTGTTTGAATGCACCAATCAATGAGCTCTTCCAGACGCTCAATTTGGTCTGTCATGTGCAGATAGCCCATCACGGCTTCAAAACCTGTTGACATCCGATAAGTCACAACGTCTGCATTTTTTGCCTTGGTGTGACTGTTGGTGTTGCGACCACGTTTGTAGATATCTTCTTCTTTTTCGGTCAATAGCTGCGCTTCTAGCATCAGATTGATAAGGTAAGCTTGGGCTTTGGCAGACACGTACTTAGTTGCCTTGCGGTGCAATTGATTGGGTTTGGTTAAGCCTTGAAAAATCAAGTGCTTGCGAATGTACATGGAATAAACCGCATCGCCTTCAAAAGCTAGGGCAATACCGTTGATGAGATTGACATCTACCTTAGTCACGTGTCCACCTCACCCCATCTTTGGTATCTAGCAGTTTGATACCTTGTGCGGCCAATTGGTCACGAATGGCATCGGCAGTCGCAAAATCTCTGTTGGCACGCGCTTCTTGGCGTTTTTCAATCAAGGCTTCGATATCCGCATCCAAGACTTCTTCTTCAAAGACAATACCAAAGACAGCCAGCATAGCCGCAAAAGTATCCTTAACCGCTTGGTCATAATTGCCTGAGTTAATCCATTTTGCCATGTCAAAGACAACAGTGATACCATTTGCGGTGTTGAAATCATCGTCCATAGCCGCTTCAAAATCAGCCTTGAAAGCCGCCAATTCAGCTGAATCAACTGCTTGACCTAGAGGCAAGGTATACGTATTTTTCAAATATTTCAAATTGACAGAAGCGTCATGCACGGCTTTTTCTGTGAAATTGATAGGTTTGCGGTATTGTTGGGTGGCAAGGAAGAAACGCAACACTTGCCCGTCCACTGTTTTCAACATATCGTGGACTGTCACAAAATTACCCAGCGATTTTGACATTTTTTCATTGTCCACATTGACAAAACCGTTGTGCATCCAGTAGTTTGCAAAGGTCTTGCCAGTCTTGGCTTCTGATTGGGCAATTTCATTGGTATGGTGCGGAAATTCCAAATCGGCTCCCCCACCATGAATATCAATGGTATCGCCAAGAAGGGTTGTCGCCATAACCGAGCATTCAATATGCCAACCAGGACGCCCCTCACCCCAAGGACTTTGCCAAGACACGTCGCCAGGTTTGGCTGCCTTCCAAAGCGCAAAATCCAACGGATTTTCCTTAATATCGCCTTCGCCGTCCACACGACCACTGGCCCCCACTTCCAAATCAGCTAGGGTTTTGTTGGCCAGTTTAGCATAATTATGGCTTTTGGCTACACGGAAATACACGTCGCCACCAACCTCATAGGCAAATCCCTTATCTATCAAAACACTGACAAAATCAATAATCTCGTCCATGTAATCAATAACACGTGGATTTTTAGTAGCAGGCTTGACGCCTAGTTGTTTCACATCTTCCAAGAAAGCAGCGATGAATTTGTCTGAAAAAGCCTTGGTATCCATACCAGCTTCAGCCGCACCTTTGATGATTTTATCATCCACATCCGTGAAATTAGAAATGTAGTTGACCTTGTAGCCACGGTATTCAAAATAGCGGCGAATAGTATCAAAAGCCACCACGCTACGTGCATTTCCAATGTGAATGTAATTGTAAACCGTTGGTCCGCAGACGTACATATTAACCGTATTTTCGGTTATGGGCACAAATTCACGCAAACTTCGAGTCATTGTATCATAAATCTTAATTGTCATCTTTTTTCTCCCACTTGTCGTTTGGTCTAAAGTTTTGACGAATGCAAGCTTTGATAACGGGCTTCTTCCAACTTAGACGTGTAGTATTCGCGATTTTCTTCCATATCGTGAATAATCGTTTCGTCTTTTTTCCCGTGAACACGCACCACTTTTGCTGGCACCCCAACAACGGTCACATCTGCTGGCACATCTGAAACCACAACAGCAGCCGCACCGACTTTCGCATTTTTTCCGATTTCTATAGGACCAATCACTTGGGCGTGGGCGGACACTAGGGCTCCCTCACGCACGGTTGGGTGGCGTTTACCAACGTCTTTTCCCGTACCACCAAGGGTAACACCATGGTACAGCATAACACCTTTTTCAACAATGGCCGTTTCCCCAACGACAAGCCCTGAACCATGGTCAATAAAAACGCCCTCAGCAATTTCAGCACCAGGATGAATTTCAATTTGCGTCCAAAAACGCCAAAACTGACTGTGCATCCGCGCCAACAATTTAAAGCCGTGTTGCCACAAAAAATGGGATAAGCGATGGGCCGCTAAAGCTTTTATACCAGGATACGTTAAGATAATTTCCAGAGAGTTACGAGCTGCTGGATCATTCTTCTTAACGATTTCAATTGTTTCTTTCCACCAACCCATAGACACTCTCCTTTACTCATCAATTTCTGACCAATTCACTAAAATTTGTTGTTCGTCAAACGGATTGATCACCACACCAACCGTTTCGTCAATATCGTTTTCACCATGTCCTGGCTGGTAAATTTCCGCTAAATTCCAAACCAAAATGCTGCCCTGTGCTTTACGGAAAGGCAAACCAAACTCATCGTGGTTATACCATTTTGCAAAACTTTGCAGGTTTGAAAAGGCAGGCACGTAGCTTTCCCCGTCAGGTGTTGACATGGTTGGGAACATACGATCAAAGCTTTCGTCATCACGTGGATGCACAAAAGCTGGCACCAGATAGAACTTATCAAGCACATCCGCAGCGAGATTGTCATCCCCCATGAGCTTGTTTAAAATCGTGGTGTAAGCATTTAAAAATTGAATGAATTCGCTGCTCTTGAAAATGGTTGAATTGCCAAAATCACCTGATTTTTTCAAGTTAAAGACAATACCGTACAAGCCTTTTTCAATTACTTCTCTTAAAATGTCAATGGCTAGGCGTTCCACCCACTCTTGTTCTCTAGCACTGGCTTGGTCTTGTTTAAAAATTTCTAGATCCTCTTGATCTGTAAAGACTGGAGTGACTTTTTGCCCTTCTACCTCAACGGCATAAGGCTCTTTGCTCGCCAATACTGGAATATTGTGTAAAGCATTGACTAAAGCAACGCTATCTAAAAAGTTATCTGGTGCGTTGACAAAAGCACGCAAACGCAAGTCCAGTTCATTTTGATTTGTCATATTTCTATCCAAAATGGATTATCCACGACCTCTTTGTCAGAGAGCATGGATAAAGCCACTATTCCTTCTTTTTTAGTCTGTTTCTTTTGGTGTACGCTCAACACGTTTTGGGCGTGGCAAGAGGGCTTTCATCGAAGCATCCACACGTCCTTTGTCGTCAACTTTGATGACTTTGACGTCAACTTCTTCACCGACTTCTAGGACATCTGCCACATTTGCCGTGCGAGTCCATGAGATTTCTGAAATGTGAACAAGGGCATCTGTCTTGTCAAAGAGGTTGACAAAGGCGCCGAATTTTTCAATACGAACCACCTTGCCACGGTAAACTTCACCGACCTTGGCTTCACGCACCAAACCAGCAATAATCTCTTTGGCACGGTCAATAGCTGCTTGGTCTGAAGAGAAGATCGATACATTTCCATCTTCGTCAATGTCAATCTTAACACCCGTTTCTTCGATGATTTTATCAATAGTTTCGCCACCTTTACCGATAACCACCTTGATTTTATCCACATCAATCTTAATGGTATCAATTTTTGGTGCAGTTGGTGCTAATTGAGCACGTGGTTCTGGAATGGTTGCCTCAATCAAGTCAAGGATTTCAAAGCGCGCTTTTTTCGCTTGAGCAAGGGCCTCTTGCAAGATTTGTGGGGTAATGCCTTCAATCTTGATATCCATTTGAAGGGCAGTAATCCCTTCGCGAGTTCCCGCCACTTTAAAGTCCATGTCACCAAAGTGGTCCTCAAGACCTTGAATGTCCGTCAAAATAGTGTAGTTGCTACCGTCAGAAATCAAACCCATGGCAATCCCTGCAACAGGAGCTTTGATTGGCACACCACCTGCCATAAGCGCCAAGGTTCCCGCACAAATTGATGCTTGTGATGATGACCCATTTGATTCCAAGACTTCGGCAACAAGGCGAATCGCGTATGGGAATTCTTCTAAGCTAGGAAGAACTTGGGCAAGCGCACGTTCGCCAAGTGCACCGTGACCAATTTCACGACGGCCTGGAGCCCCATAACGTCCCGTTTCACCCACCGAATATTGTGGGAAATTGTAGTGGTGCAAGAAGCGTTTTTTGTATTCTGGGTCAAGACCATCTACAATTTGAGTTTCTCCCATTGGAGCAAGGGTCAAGACAGACAAAGCTTGGGTTTGCCCACGAGTGAAAAGCCCTGAACCATGCACTTTTGGCAAGAAATCAATTTCAGCATCCAAAGGACGAATTTCATCCACACGACGACCGTCAGGACGAATTTTATCTTCGGTAATCAAGCGGCGGACTTCAGCGTGTTCCATTTGTTCAAGGATTTCAGCCACGTCACGCATGATGGTTTCAAAGTTTTCATCCTCAGCGTAGCGTTCTTCATAAACGGCTCTGACTTCTTCTTTGACAGCTTCTGTTGCGGCTTCACGCGCTTTTTTCTCTTCCACTTGCACCGCTTTTTGCAAGTCAGTATTGTAGGCAGCGATAATTTCAACTTGCAAGTCAGCGTCCACTTGCAACAATTCCACCTCAGCTTTTTCTTTACCAACTGCTGCCACGATTTCTTCTTGGAAGGCAATCAATTCACGTACAGCTTCGTGTCCTTTAAGAAGGGCTTCCAACATGATATCTTCTGACAATTCTTTGGCGCCTGATTCTACCATGTTGATGGCATCTTTGGTCCCTGCAACAGTCAATTCCAGAAGAGAAAGCTCTTTTTGTTCGGCTGTTGGATTGATGATAAAGTCACCGTCGATATAAGCCACTTGCACGCCAGCGATTGGGCCATTAAATGGGATGTCTGAGATAGACAAGGCAAGCGAGCTGCCAAACATGGCTGCCATTGGAGCGCTAGCATTTTCATCGTAAGACAAAACGGTGTTAATCACTTGGACTTCGTTACGAAAACCTTCTGCAAACATAGGACGAATAGGACGGTCGATCAAGCGGGCCGTTAAAGTGGCATCTGTTGTCGGACGCCCTTCGCGTTTGTTGAAACCACCTGGAAATTTCCCAGCAGCGTACATTTTTTCTTCGTAGTTAACTTGAAGTGGGAAGAAATCCCCCATAGACATCTTCTTAGACATGACCGCAGCGCTAAGAACGGTTGATTCACCATAGCGTACCACAACGGCACCGTTGGCTTGTTTGGCTACTTGTCCAATTTCAACTACAAGGGGTTTCCCCGCAAAAGTCGTTTGAAAAGTTTGTTTTGACATGATTATTCCTCATAAAACCTTTATTTTGATACGCCCGTTTTCTACAAAAACCAACCTGTAAAAGCCAACAATCTTACAAACTCGTCTTTGCATAAAACTACGTATCCCTATTATTTTATCATAATTAAACAGAAATTTCAGACTCTTATCGTCAATTTTTCAAAAAGAGGCTAGGATAGCGCTACCCCAACCTCTTATAGTGTTTATCTAAATAACAAATCCACAACAGCAATAACAATAATAGCCCCTAAAACCGAAGGTAAGATTGCCATGCCTGCTAGAGAAGGTCCCCAGTAACCAAATAAGGTTTGACCAACATAAGAACCAACCAAACCAGCAAAAATGCGGTAGATACAACCCATGGATTCCCCTCTATTTGTAATGCTACCAGCAATCATACCAATCAAGGCACCAACTATCAATGACCCAATCATCTTTTTGTGACCAACCTTTCTTAAAAACAGTTTCTAACATATCTTTACCCATTGTATCATAAAAGCCTCCCAAAAAAACATGGGAGGCTTCATTTATAGACGGCTTTAAACAACCGACATTAGAACATGTCAATCAAAAGTTGTTTCAATTCTGAGATGTATGGTTGACGTGGGTTAGCTGGTGTACATTGGTCATCATAAGCCAAGCTTGCCAAACGATCTACTGCAGCGTCAAAGGCTTCTTTGGTTACGCCGTTTGCAGAAAGTGATGGCTCAACATCAACAGCACGCATCAACTGGTCAATACGTTGGCAAAGTGCTTCTACCAATTCAGCATCGTCTTTACCTTCTAGACCGATGTAACGAGCAATGTTTGCGTAGTCTTGTTGTGCACGGTACTCTTCGTAACGTGGGTAAACAGAGCGTTTCACATTACCAGTTACCCCGTTGTAGCGGATAACGTGTTGCATTGCGATAGAGATAGCTAGACCGTGTGGAAGGCCGAACTCACCACCTGTTTTGTGAGCAAGTGAGTGGTTGATACCTAGGAAGGCATTACCAAACGCCATACCTGCAATCGCTGCTGCGTAGTGCATGTTTTCTTTCGCTTTTTCACCACGAAGCGTTGGGTTCTTAGGATCATAGTTATAAGCATCTTCAAGGTTTTCCATAATCAATTTGATTGCTTCAAGTGACCATGGACGTGTGAAGTCAGAAGCCATAACAGATACGTAAGATTCAAGGGCGTGTGACAACGCATCAAGACCTGACCAAGCTGCTGTACGTTTTGGCACAGTCATAACGAATTCTGGGTCAACAATGGCAACTTGTGGTACCAATTCATAGTCAGCAAGTGGGTATTTCACGTGAGTGTAATCATCTGTGATAACAGCAAATGGTGTGATTTCAGCACCTGTACCTGAAGTTGTTGGGATACAGAATAGACGTGTTGCTGTTTGGTGTTTGAATTTCACGATACGTTTACGGATATCGATGAATTTTTGTTGCAATTCTAGGAAGAATTCGCTCACTGCATCGTAGTTATCAAGGAATTCAGCACCACGGTCAAGAGATACTTCGTAAATCAAGCGAGCAATTTTAGAAGCGTCAATGGCAGATCCACCACCGATAGCAATAACAGTATCTGGTTTGAATTCGCGCATTTGTTTTGCAATTTCAATAGTTTGACCAAGTGTTGGGTCTGGTTTGATTGTTCCGTAAAGTGATGTTTCTACTTTTTCATCACGAAGTGCCAATTGGGCATAAACAGTATCAACGAAACCAAATTGAACCATTCCTGGGTCAGCAACGATCAACGCGCGTTTCATTGGCTCATACTCATCTTGCAAGTATGAAATAGCATTCTTTTCATAGTAAGTTTTTTCTGGTAAGCGAATCCATTGTGGACGGTTACGACGTTTAGCAACCGTTTTAATATTGAGGAGATCGCCAGTTGAAAGGTTGTGTGACAATGAATTTTTCCCCCATGATCCTGTTCCTAATGTCAAGCTAGCTTTAAGTGCGTCAGTGTAAACATCACCGATACCACCAACTGAGTCTGGTTGGTTAACCAATACACGTGAAGCTTTCACAGCGTCTCCATAGACAGCTACAAATGGATCTGCTTGAGAACCGATTTGGATGCCAACGTTGTGCCCAGCACCCTGATAGTCAAGAAGAGCTGATACAATTTCGATACCTTCTTCGCGTGTTTCTGCTTTGTAAACTGAAAGAAGTGGAGAAAGTTTTTCTGATGATAGCTTTTCACCTATGTTAGCTTTGTCAAGTTCGAACAAGAGAACATCTTTGCCTTCTGGAAGAGCCACACCTGCTTTTTCACAAATCCAAGTTGCAGGCATTCCGGCAACTGGTCCGTTTACACCGTGGTTAGCGTTAAAGACGAAGTCTTCAATTTTCTTGTAGTCTGATTTAGGAACAAGGTATGCCCCTTTTTCTTGCATTTTTTGCATCCATGTGTCGTAGATGTCTGCAGCAACAACCGCTGAGTTTTCAGTAGCACAAATCATACCATTGTCAAAACGTTTAGACATCAACAAATCTTCAACCGCACGGTCAATATCAGCAGTTGAATCAACGTAAACAGCACCGTTACCTGCACCTACACCCATTGATGGGTTTCCTGATTTAAGGGCTGCATTAACCATACCAGGTCCACCAGTAGCCAAGATTGACGCAATGTTTTTGTTTTGGATAAGGGCTGATGTGTTCGCAAGTGATGGTGTTTCAATCCATTGAACAATGTTTTCAGGAGCCCCTG
Source organism: Streptococcus alactolyticus (assembly GCF_042649785.1). NCBI lineage: Bacteria > Bacillati > Bacillota > Bacilli > Lactobacillales > Streptococcaceae > Streptococcus > Streptococcus alactolyticus. The sequence continues at coordinate 35,695 of NZ_JBHRZX010000037.1, forward strand.
CTTTAACGGCTGCATCGTATAAAATTTTTGCCGCATGAGCTGAACATTTTTGAGCTTGTGGGTGGAAGGCAAACACGATAGCGTTACGTGTTTTCAAAGCCACCAAAATTTTGAACATTGTTGTTGATGTTGGGTTAGTTGTTGGAACAATCCCTGCCAAAACACCTAGAGGAGCTGCGATTTGGATGCTGCCTGCAACCTTGTCTTCCCCAATGATACCAACTGTTTTTTCATTTTTGATACGTTCGTAAACGTACTCAGTTGCAAAGTGGTTTTTGGTATCTTTATCTTCAACAACACCACGACCAGTTTCTTCGTGTGCTTCTTTTGCAAGTTCCAAAGATGCTTCTGAACCTGCAAGTGCCATCGCTGCTACAATTTTGTCAACTTGTTCTTGTGAGTAAGTCGCATAAATACGTTCAGCTTCAAGCGCTTTTTCAACTAAAGAACCTGTGTATTGTTGTGCCAATTCTTCAGCGCTCAACTCATTTGTCTTTACTTCTGCATTGTTTGTTTCAGCCATTAAAAGCCTCCTTTATAATACCTTAAAAATTAATATTGTTATCGAAGAAAAATCTTACGATATAATTCCGTAACTTAGAGTCAAAACAGGACAACACTTAAAACTGATCAAGAGGTCTAAGTGGCGTTCAGCCGATCATCAAGTAAAAGGAATCATCACCAACACTTTGTGTTATTGTGATATTCTTCACTAATTATATTAACGTTTTTTAAATAAAATGTCAAGCTGTTTTTGTAAGCTTTTTCATTTTTATTTTTATAGTCTTGTAAAGGGATACATTTTCCCAAGTAAACTAATATACTTTTAATGTTTTATTCTTAAAAAAGCACAGAAAAAAGCCTGCCAAAAGCATAGGCTCTTGACAGGCTTTGGACAGTCGTTTGTGATTAGCGACGAAGTCCAAGTGATGCGATCAATTCGCGGTAACGGTTAACGTCTGTACGGCGAAGGTATGCCAAAAGGTTACGACGGTGACCGATTTTTTTCATCAATCCACGGTAAGTAGCGTGGTCTTTTTTGTGTTGTTTAATGTGCTCGTTAAGGTGGTTGATTTCCCAAGTAAGAACAGCTACTTGAACTTCAACTGAACCTGTGTCACCTTCGTGACGTGCGTATTGAGCGATGATTTCATTTTTTTTCTCTTTTGAGATTGCCATATTTTTTCTCCTTTATAATGCTTCATCCGAGTCATAGGGTTTGGCGTTTCCTACAACCAAGAAAAAGTTACTTGTCTTACGACACCGATTATTGTAGCAGATAATGACTGATTTTGTCAAAGATTTTTTCTCTATCTCTCAAAAATACCTGCTCTTTTTTTACGAATTAACACACACCGTTTTGCGTGAAAAGTAAGCTTTTAAAGCTAAAATCAAACTAATCACCAAGCTAATCACACCATAAATGATAAAGGCAAAGGCTGGGTGTGGGTTAATTTTTGAAAAGAGGTTTAAGGTAATGGCCGCACTGGCTCCTCCAAAGTTACAAAAGAGCAAAATCAAGGTTGTGGCATCACCAATGAGCTGAGCAGGCATTTTATTAGAAACAACGTTAAAGACGGTTGTCACAATGATACTATACAAGAAGCCTGATAACATAGCACCTAGTAGCATGATCCAAAGGTTTTGAGCAAAACCAAGCATAAACAAACCAAGGGCAAATGGAATAAGCGACACGGTAATCAAGTGTCTGTTGAAATAAGACAACAAGCTCTTAAAGAGGAAACCTGACAAAATCCCCATGAGCATCATACCACTTAAAATCATACTGGCTTGGCTAGGACTTCCTAGGTGCAATTGGTCGATAATAACTGGAATACGAAGGCTATTGGCACTATTGATGTTAATCACAAAACCAGCGAGCAACGACAATCCGACAATAAAGAAAATGTCATCTTTGGTGAATTTGGCTGAAGAACGTTCTTGAACCACTTTTTCCGTTGTGCGTTTTTTGGGAGAAAAAAGAAGGTAAAAGAACAAAATAGGCAAAGCAAATAGGTAGATGATAAAAGCCCAAGACCAATCAATCGGAACCAAGAAACCAACGATTCCTGTTAAAAAGGCACTTCCCAAAACTTCAAAAGACCCACGCAAACCAAGCATTTGGGCGCGTTCGTGTCCCTCATAGGTTTCGCTGATGATACTAATGGCACGAGAGTTAATCAAGCCAATCCCAATTCCCAACAAGATACGTGATACCACCACAAGGCTGTAATCTTGACGAACGACAGGCAAACTACCACCAAAAGCAATTAAAAGCAAACCAATGATAACACTCACACGTTCAGACAAGACACGATTTAAAAAAGGATTTAAAATCAAAATGCCCATGATTGTAAATGAGGTAATCGAAAAAAGAAACTCAACTTGGCTTGTCGCATAGCCTTGTTGTTGATAAGTCGCAATCATTTGCGGTAATGCTGTCGAGGTTGAGAAGGTCGAAACGAGCATCAGAGATAAAGATAATAAGCTCAATTTCTCTAAAAAGGTTTTCATAACAACTCCTTACTTGTTTTTTTGGCTAAAACAAGTATAATCAATGTTGACACATAAAAATAGGACTTTTGTCACATGAGGAGGGTTACGTGTCGCTAGAAGCGCTTACCAAAGAATACCAGTTAAAGTCGATTTTTCCAGAACACTATTTTGATAAATTACACGTTTTTAGGCTACCTGCTGGGGAAGCCATTTGCCACCAAGGGGAAGAGTTGACGGCTCTTTCTTATTTTGTGGAAGGCAAAGTCAAAATTGTCCGTCGTTTGTTTAACGGCAAGGAGCACATTTTAGACATCAAAGACAAGCCAACCTTGCTTGGGGATATTGAGTTATTGACTAATCAGCCTGTGGTATCATCAGTGATTACACTTGAGGACACGGTGGTGGTCCAACTTCCCTTGGCGGGCATTCGCGAGGAATTGCTGGCAGATAATACCTTGCTATTAAACCTCAGCAAGGGCTTGGCGCAATCGCTTTACGACCAAAATATCCGTGCTTCGACCAACCTAAATTACACCTTGAAAGAACGCTTAGCCACGCATATTTTAGCGGTGGAGGACAAGGGCTTATTTACCTTAGAATTAAAGAGTCTGGCGGATTCGTTTAGTGTTAGCTACCGCCATTTGCTGCGCGTGATTCATGAGCTGATTGATTTGGGCATTATCGAAAAAGAAAAACCCTACTACCGCATCAAAGATATGAGCCAGTTAATCGCCCTCAAAATCACGAATTAAGCCTTTAGCTTTCTACTTGCCTTGTTTTGTGCTATAGTGTTATTAGAGAATGAAAAGAGGAGGAATTATGTCTGCTATTAAAAAATTAGTCAAACCGAGTCATTTAATCAATATGGATGATATCATTCGTGAGGGAAATCCAACCCTTCGTGCCGTTGCGCAAGACGTAACTTTCCCATTGTCTGACGAGGAAATCATCCTAGGCGAAAAAATGCTACAATTCTTGAAAAATTCACAAGACCCTGTAACGGCTGAAAAAATGGGCTTGCGTGGTGGTGTTGGTTTAGCCGCTCCACAATTGGACATTTCAAAACGCATTATTGCTGTTCTTGTGCCAAATCCTGAGGACAAAGACGGCAACCCACCAGAAGAAGCTTACAGCTTGCAAGAGGTTATGTACAACCCTCGCGTTGTAGCACATTCTGTGCAAGATGCTGCGCTTGCTGATGGTGAAGGCTGCTTGTCTGTTGACCGTGTTGTCGAAGGCTATGTTGTCCGTCATGCACGCGTTACTGTGGAATATTTTGACAAGAACGGTGAAAAACACCGCGTTAAATTAAAAGGGTACAATTCAATCGTTGTGCAACACGAAATCGACCACACAAACGGTATCATGTTCTACGACCACATTGACCCTAAAAATCCATTTGCCGTTAAAGAAGGCATGCTCATTATTGACTAATAAGCATCGAAAAAACGACTTTGCCCCTCATGGGCAAGGCCGTTTTTTCATTGCCATTTTAATCTAAAGCTGCTAATAAAGCCGCTGCTTGCTTGTCAAGATCAACTAACACTTCGGCTGTTGGAACAAATACACCATCTGCCCAAGCTGAATCGTTGATATGTGACATGGTGATGTTATCAACAAATTGGGTACGGATAAATGGAAGCAAGGCACGGTAGCTTTCTGCCACTTGTTCGTGGCCGCCGTTTGCTACGATAGAAACGGTTGTGACTTTTTCGTTGATTGCTGATGGTCCACGTGGGTCAGATAAGTCTAACGCACGAGATAGCCAGTCCAAAAGATTTTTAACAGAACCTGGAATAGCAAAGTTATAAACAGGAGAAAAGATCCAAATCGCATCTGCGTCTAAAACAGCTTGACGAGCATCTTGGACTGCTTTTGGCAAATGAGCCTCTAAATCTTGTGAAAAGACTGGAACTTGTGACCAATCAAGGTATCTAACTTCTGCTTTGCCTGCCAAGGCTTTTTTGGCGTTCTCAGCCAATTGTTCATTGAAAGACCCTTTGCGCAATGAACCAACAATAAATAATACTTTTTTCATACGTTTTCTCCTTAATACAAGCGATAACTCGTTTATCACTACATAGTAATTTCTATAGGCTTATTGTATGCTTTATTTTGGCTTTTGTAAATGATTATGCTCACGCGGTTTGAATTTTTTGAGCAAGCGAATGAGTTCAAGCTGTTCTTGAGGGATGAGAACGGCAAAGGTTTCCTCGATTTTGGTGATGTGGTGCGGCAGGGCACGCTCAATGACTTGGCGTCCTTCCTCTGTCAGCGTGACTAAATAAGCACGTTTGTCATTAGGGCAAGTGGTGCGCGTGACCCAGCCTTTTTTCTCCATATTTCTGATGACAACAGTCATATTGCCCGAAGTCGCTAAAATGCTTTCCAACAGCTCTCCGATTTTCATAGGCCCCTTGCTATAAAGCACATCCAGCACGCTAAATTGGGTCGGGGTGAGGCCGTCGGCTTTAAAGGTTTCTGACACCGTGGTATCAATGGTCCGAAAAGCCTTACGCATGACGACCATGGCTTTCACAGCTTGATTTGTTAATTCAGACATCTTTTCTCCTTGCTTTTACGAAAAAATGAACAAAATGCCTTTGCTCGTTTTTAGGGACGCTTAACATCTATAAAAAGTCATCAAATAAACTTAATTGGTTATCTTCTGGCATGTTGCCAAGAATGCCCATTTCGTCCATTTTATCAACCAATGTAGCAGACACGCCACCACGTTTTCTGAGTTCCATTTTTGAGAGAAATTCGCCCTCTTCACGCGCTTTGACAATTTGTTTGGCAACGTTTTCACCCAATCCATCCATGGCAATAAATGGTGGTATCAAGGTGTTGCCGTCAATGATAAACTCAGTTGCATCGCTACGGTAAAGGTCTAATTGACCAAAGGTGTAGCCACGCTCAAGCATTTCATTGACCAATTCCAAGGTGGTGTATAGGTCGATTTCCACGTTAGAGGCTTCGTTGGCCTTGCGTTTGGCAGCAATATCCTCCATGCGTTCTTTCACCGCATCAAGACCTGCACTCATGGTTTTAAGCTCAAAAGCCTTGGCACGAATTGAAAAGTAGGCACAGTAATAATACAAAGGATAATGTACCTTGAAATAAGCCACGCGGAGCGCCATCAACACATAAGCCGCTGCATGGGCTTTAGGGAACATGTACTTGATTTTTCCACAAGACTCAATGTACCAGTCAGGCACATGATTGTCACGCATGGCAGTGATATAGCCATTGCGCTCTTCGTCTGAAATTTTCAACCACATGCCCTTACGCACGCGCTCCATAATGGTAAAGGCCATTTTTGGCTCCAAACCTGCGTGCATGAGGTAAACCATGATATCGTCACGACATCCGATAACGGTTTTTAGAGTCGCAATGCCCTCTTTAATCAAATCTTGGGCATTTCCCAACCAAACGTCAGTACCGTGTGAAAGCCCTGATAACTGGAGCAATTCCGCAAAAGTGGTCGGATGGGTTTCTTCGACCATGCCTCGAACAAAGTTAGTCCCAAACTCTGGAATTCCCAGCATACCTGTCGGCGTTCCAATTTGTTCTGGTGTGACACCAAGCACCTCTGTACCAGAAAAGAGGGCCATGACATCGGGATCATCCGCTGGAATGTCTTTGGGATCAATGCCTGACAAGTCCTGTAATTTTCGAATCATGGTCGGATCATCATGACCGAGAATATCGAGTTTCAAGACGTTTTCATCGATATCATGGAAGTTAAAGTGCGTGGTCTGCCATTCCGCTGACAAATCATCGGCTGGGTATTGAACAGGGGTAAAATCGTAAACATCCATGTAGTTTGGAATAACGACTATCCCTCCTGGGTGCTGTCCTGTCGTCCGTTTGACACCAGCTGCGCCTTGTGCCAAGCGTTCCACCTCAGCTTCAGGGTAGAATTTACCATAATCACGCTCATAGCCTTTGACAAATCCGTAAGCCGTCCTATCCGCAACAGTACCAACGGTTCCTGCACGAAAGGCATATTGTTCCCCAAAAATATCACGCACATCCAAGTGAGCAGATGGCTGGTCGTCCCCTGAGAAGTTCAAATCAATATCGGGTACCTTGTCCCCATCAAAACCAAGGAAGGTTTCAAAAGGAATGTCGTGGCCATCTTTTTTGTAACGAGTGCCGCATTCTGGGCAATCTTTATCTGGCAAATCATAGCCAGACCCCACGGAACCATCTGTGATGAATTCTGAGTGTTGGCAATTTGGGCAGACATAGTGCGGAGGCATAGGATTAACCTCGGTAATCCCAATCATGGTCGCCACAAAACTTGACCCAACAGACCCACGCGAACCTACCAAGTACCCACGCTCATTGGAACGGATAACCAGCATCTGTGACGCCAAGTAAATCACGGCAAAGCCATTCCCCAAAATAGACGTCAGTTCTTTTTCAATCCGCAAATCAATGATATCGGGCAATGGGTTGCCGTAAATTTCAAAGGCTTTTTGGTAGGTCATCTCCGCCACGCGCTCTTCGGCTTTATCAAGGAAAGGCGTGTACAAATCTTTTTTGACCACTTCAATCTCTTCAAAACGGTCTGCAAAAGCATTGGTATTGGTTATGACGATATCATAAGCCAACTCCTCACCCAAAAAGGCAAACTCATCCAGCATTTCATTGGTGGTGCGGAAATGAGCCTTAGGCAGTGGAGCAGGCTTGGCATCTTCACCACGACCGATAGGACGGTTAATCATGGCCCCTTGCCCTAAGCTTCGGACAATAATTTCACGGTAAATCTCATCCTCAGGCTCGATATAGTGCACATTTCCCGTCGCTAAAACGGGCTTTTTCAAACGGCGGCCTACCTCGATCAAATCCCGAATGACCTGATGAATGCCTTCTTCGTCCTTAATGGTGCCATGAGCCAGCAAAGGAGCATAAATAGCTGGCGGCATCACTTCGATAAAATCATAGTATTGTGCCACCTTGACCGCTGCATCAACCCCCGATGACAAGACCGCATCAAAGACTTCTCCTTCCGAACAAGCCGTTCCTACAAGCAAGCCCTCGCGGTGAGCATCTAAAACTGTTCTTGGAATACGCGCCACACCTTTAAAATATTTCACATTTGACAAACTGACCAGCTTGAACATATTTTTCAAACCTGTTTGGTTTTGCACGTAAATAGTGGCGTGCTTGACACGGGCTTTTTTGTAAGAATCCTCAGCAACCAGCTTGGTGTTTAAATCCATCATATTGGTCAAACCGTGCTTCTCACGGGCTTCCTTCAAGAAAATAAAGAGCAGGCGACCCGTAGCTTCCGCATCGTAATTGGCCATGTGGTGATGCTCAAGCGATACTTGGAAACGCTTGGTCAATGGTCCCAAACCATGGCGTTTGTACTCTGGATAAAGATTGCGGGCGAATTCCAGCGTGTCAATGACAGGCTGGGTAATCGTTGGCATACCGTGACGCTCATAGTTCGCATTCATAAAACCAACGTCAAAGGTGGCATTGTGAGCAACGAGAATGGTATCCTTGCAGAAATCTTGGAACATCTGCAAGACTTGTTCAATTGGTTTAGCATTGCGGACATGATTATCCGTAATCCCTGTCAACTCAGTTGTAAAGGCAGATAAATGGTGCCCTGGATTGATAAATTCATCAAATTGCTCGACGATATTGCCCTTGTACATCTTAGACGCCGCAATCTGAATCAAATCGTTATTGACCGCAGAAAGTCCTGTGGTTTCCACGTCAAACACGACATAAGTCGCTTCGTTTAGGTCCAAATCAGCAGGATTGTAAGCAATTGGCACCTTGTCCTCAACGATATTGGCTTCCAAGCCAAAAATCGCCTTAATTCCATTTTTCCTAGCCCTATGATAACCATGCGGGAAACTTTGCACATTGCCGTGGTCGGTAATGGCAACAGCCTTATGCCCCCATTTCGCAGCAGTATCAATCAATTCTTCCACGGTTGGCAAGGCATCCATGGTGGACATATTGGTATGAGCGTGAAATTCCACTCGTTTTTGACCTTCTGGCATGAGGTCCTTGCGCTCATGGTGCACAATTTCTTTGACATCTTGCACATTCATGGTCAAGGCATGGGTGAATCGGTTGTTTTCCACATTTCCACGCACACGCAACCAAGCACCTTTGGCAATCATATCGTATTTTTTCAATTCATCATCGTCTTTAGCCCATTTTTGCAAGGCAAAGCTAGAGGTGTAGTCTGTCATTTTGAAATTGATGATGTGGCGGCCTGTTCGTGTGGTCTTTTTCTCCACATCAAACACCATTCCCTCAAAGACGATACGATTTTCTTCCGTGGTCACTTCGACCATTGGCGTGATTTCAGCCTTTTCAAATCCTGCTTGACGCTGTTTAGCACGTTCTCTAAAGTCAGGGGCTGGTTTTGGTGCTTCTTCAACTGGCGGTATGGTTGCTTCTAATGATTTCACGGCTTCACGGTTGTCCTGCACCGCTTTTTCCACTATAGCCTCACGATTAGAAGTAAAATCCTCCGTCAAGGCTTGCGTCATTACCTCATCCGAATGAATATCAAAAGCCACCCGACCAAAGCCAAAGGCTTCAAATTGACGCGTGAGATTGGGCAGATGATTTTTGCGAAAATGCCCATTGTTGACAAAAGCTGGCGCTTCAATCACCACTTTTTGCCCATCATAAGCCACTTTTAATTTGCTAAAAGACGCTTTAAAACTCGCACTGTCACAAGGTGCGTGTTCAAAAGCCTCCTCATAATAAGCTTGCAATAAGGGTTGTGAAAAATCAACCGTTTCTGCTTGAATGTCAAAGGTCGCCTTAATATCGGCTTGTTTGAAGGTCTGAACCAAACGATAAGACAGTTCACGGTAGATTTCAATAGGCAAAATTTCTGCAAATGAAAAATGGAATTCCCAAAGGCGAGAAACAGAATGCACCTTGACCTCACGAATATCGGCAGATGAAAAAGCAGGCGATTGTCGCATTTCAAGCGGCATCTCAATTTGCTCCATCAATTTCTTAAACAATTCTGACATCATGCGTAAACGACCTCAATTCCAAAAACTAACTAGCCACAAGGACTGAATAAAAGAGGAAACACGTGTCATGTTTCCCTTTGTCAAAAGCGTATTTTTTTCATTTTACCATAAAATAGGACTTTTTTCGATATTAAGCTGCCCCTTTTGGGTAAAGACAAAACAATCTGAACCCAAGGTCCAGATTGTTAAGGATTATTGTTCTTTGGTTAAAATATCAAGGGTTTCAATGAGGTTTTCTACATTGACTTCAATAGTGTCACCAGTTGCCTTGATTTTCACTTCGACGATACCATCTTCAGCTTTTTTACCAACAGTGACACGGATTGGCAAACCAATAAGGTCGCTATCTGAGAATTTAGAACCAACGCGTTCATTACGGTCGTCAACTAAGACTTCGTAACCTTTAGCAACCAAATCTGCTTCAACTTTAGCTGTCAATGCTTGAGCAGCTTCGTCTTTCACATTGACAGTGATGACGTGCACATCAAATGGTGCCAATTCTTTAGGGAAGTTAATACCCCACGCAAAGCGGTAAGCACCTTTTGGTGTTTTCGTCACAAAGAGGCGAGCGTGTTGTTCAATCACAGCTGACAAGATACGGCTAACTCCGATACCGTAGCAGCCCATAATAATTGGCACAGCACGACCATTTTGGTCAAGAATCGTTGCACCCATGCTTTCAGAATAACGCGTTCCCAATTTGAAAATGTGACCAATTTCAATACCACGCGCAAATTTAAGCGTTCCTTTACCGTCTGGTGAGATTTCACCTTCTTTGACTTCGCGAATATCAACGTATTCTGCCTCAAAATCACGACCTGGGTTGACACCTGTTAAGTGGTAACCATCTTCATTTGCCCCAACAACTGCATTTGCCACATCTTGAACATTGCGGTCAGCCACGATACGCATATTTTCTGGCAATTGAACAGGTCCAAGTGAACCAAAGTTTGCTCCAAAGACTTTAACAGCGTCCTCTTCGCTAGCTGGGTCAAGGAAATCAGCCCCAAGATAGTTTTTCAATTTCACTTCGTTGACTTGGTCATTACCAACCAAAAGCGCCACTACAGGCTCATTATCAGCGATGAATAGAAGGGTTTTAATGGTTTGGCTTTCTGGCACGTTCAAGAAAGCAGCCACTTCGTCAATGGTTTTGCAATTTGGTGTTTCCACACGTTGAACGTCTTCTTGAGCAACCACTTTTGTTTTTGGTTTGTATTCGTTGCTTGCCATTTCCAAGTTAGCAGCGTAAGTTGACTCTGTTGAGTAAGCAATCGTATCTTCACCTGATACCAACCATGATGCCAATTCTTTCTTGATATCTTCTAAAACATCTTCAGGAATTTCGTCCATTGAGGCAATCGATTTGTCAAGAACTACCCAACGGTCAAGGTCTGTACGGTCTGGTGTAATCGCCATAAATTCTTGAGAATCTTTACCACCCATGGCACCACCGTCACCGATAATACCTTTGAAATTAAGACCCGCGCGCGTGAAAATAGCTTCATAAGCTTTGCGGTATTCTTCGTAAGTCACATCCAAACCATCGTAATCCGCATGGAAACTATAACCGTCTTTCATGATAAATTCACGCGTACGAAGCAAGCCATTACGAGGGCGTTTTTCATCACGGTATTTTGATTGGATTTGGTAGAGATTTAGTGGCAATTGCTTGTAAGATTTAACCGCATCACGCACCAAGCTAGTGAAGGTTTCTTCATGTGTTGGACCAAGGATAAAGTCAGATTTGTCACGGTTTTTCAATTTATAAAGGTCTTCACCGTAAGTTTCGTAACGACCTGATTCACGCCACAAATCAGCGGTTAAAAGCGCTGGTGCTAACATTTCAACGGCACCGATTTTTTCAAATTCTTCGCGCATAATGGCTTTGAATTTCTCAATCGTACGGTTCGCTAAAGGAAGGTAGGCATAGATACCAGCTGATACTTGGCGAACGTATCCAGCACGAACCATCAAAGCATGGCTAATAACTTGGGCATCACTTGGCATTTCGCGAAGTGTAGGGATAAGCATTTGTGATTGTTTCATAACACGATAATGGCGATTTTCATGAAAATAAGCAAGCTTTTCATCTAACCTTAGCTTACTTATCCTCTTATGGCAAAATCGCCTAAATTCCTTTCCAAAATAATTATAGTAACGAATTGTAGTCAGCTGCCTTTAGAAAAAGACACGCATGATATCATTCCATGTGACCGCAATCATCAAAACAAACAAGATGGCAACTCCTGCCAAGGTAATATACGTTTCTGTTTCTTGTTTTAGCGGTTTTCCTCGAACCATTTCAATCAGATTCATCAAAATTTTACCACCATCCAAAGCTGGGATAGGGATCAAATTGGCAATACCTAAATTCATTGACAAGGTCGCTAACAAATAAACAACAGAGATTAAACCGTTTGATGCGGCTTGGCTAGACGCTTCGTAGATAGCAACTGGGCCACCTAGCTTGTCTAAGCTAAATTGGGAAATCAGGCTTCTCAAGGCACTTAAAATCATTGTCACACTTTGGCCAGCGAGTTTAAAGCCACCTGTCACCTTGTCCCAAAAACCTGTTTTTAGACCAGGGGAAACGCCGATGAAATAACTGCCATTGTTCTTTTTTGGACGAACAGCCACATTTTCAACCGAACCTGATGTGGTCTTGACCGTCACGTCAATGGTATCACCCTCTGACAAATGGTCGGTCGCTTTTGAAACGGCATCAGACAAGTCATCCCAATTTGAAACCTCGTAATTGGCGATTTTTAAAATACGGTCACCACTTTTAACACCAGCTTCCTGCATGGCACCATCTGGCGTCACTTGAATCACGTTAGACGCTGTATTTGGAACCCCACCTTGCATAAAGACAAGGACGATAAAAGCAATTGTTCCTAAAATAAAGTTGTTTAGAGGCCCTGCAAAGTTAGTGATTAAACGTCCCCAAACAGTCGCATTTTGATACTGAACATCAAGGGGAGCGATACGAATTTCCGTGCCGTCCTCTTCCACGATGGTCGCATCATGATCAACGGCGTAAGTTTTGGTTTCGTCCAATACCAAACCAGTGATTTCAAGTTTGTCTTCCAAATCATACGACGTCACATTCATTGGAAGAGCAGTGCGGTCCAATTGTTTTTGCGATAAATTGATACGCGTCACCACACCGTCTGCGTTTAGCGTGAGGCTGGCAGGCGTTCCTGTTTTAATGTCAGTTGTATCCTCACCCCAGCCTGCCATTCGCACATAACCACCTAAAGGCAGGATACGAATGGTATAAGCGGTACCTTCTTTGTCAATATGCGAGAAAATCCTAGGACCCATTCCGATTGAAAATTCTCTAACCAAGATACCAGATTTTTTGGCAAAATAGAGATGCCCAAATTCGTGAACCACCACTAAAATACCAAAAACAATAATAAAGGTTAAAATTCCGAGCATTTGACTCCTTTCCATACGGCAGGAAAAATGATAGAATTCCTATTCTTCTAACAGAACAGGGATTATCAATACCCTATTAAATCGTGTTTAAAATAGACCAAAAAGGTGTATAATTGGGAAAACAAAAATCATTGAATCAAAGCGGTCCAAAATACCACCATGCCCAGGAATCAATCTTCCAGAGTCTTTCACCCCAAAATGACGTTTGATAGCACTTTCCACCAAGTCACCAAATTGCCCAAAAACACTAAATAAAGCAACGTAAAGCAGCATCGCCAACAAATGATGCGGCGCATAAACGGCTTTATCAACCAGCATAAAGACAAGTGATACCACCATCGCACAAACCACACCGCCTAAACTACCTTCGATGGTTTTATTAGGCGATACTTTTGGCAAGAGCTTACGCGTACCAAAACGGCGACCAATCATGTAAGCGCCAATATCCGTCGCCCACACAATAAAGAGGGCAAACAAGACTTTATCCAGACCGCTCATTCGAGCAGCAACAAGATTTTGGAAACCAATACCAACGTAAAGGCTTGAGGCAATCGGATAAGCCGCGTCCTCAAACGAATAGTCATCGCTGTCGATAACCGTTCCTGCTAACAATAAGAAAACCAAAATCCCATAAACTGAGAAACTCGAATCAATCGGCAATGATGGGAAATAGTGGTCCAAAGGCACCGTCAAAACAAAAGCACCCAGCATGGCTAAAGCCCCTTCAAGTGAGAAGAATTCTAGTTCCTTCATGCGTAACATCTCAGCGACACCAATCATCGCTAACAGACCTACAAAAACCTGAAAAGATAAGCCGCCCCACAGTAGAAAAGGCAGAAAAATAACTAAGGCAATTGCCCCCCAAATGACACGTTGTTTCATGTTAGTCCTTTCTATATTCCACCAAAACGACGCTGACGCTCGTTATACGATTCAATAGCTTTCACCAATTCGTCCCCTTTAAAATCAGGCCACAAAACAGGTGTGAAGTAAAACTCACTGTAAGCCGATTGCCAAGGCAAGAAATTGCTCAGACGCAACTCGCCACTTGTTCTGATAATCAAGTCTGGGTCACGATACAAATATGGTAAATGATTGGTCATCAGGTGATTGGCAATCACTTCTTCTGTGATATCATCAGGACTGATATTAGCCTCCAATACTTCTTGCGCAATCATTTTCACCGCTTCTGTGATTTCTGCACGACCACCATAATTCAAGGCAAAATTTAAAATCAAGCCTGAGTTGTGTTTGGTTGTTTCGCAAGCACGATTCAAAGCACCTAAAGTAGCTTCTGGAAGTCGCTTGGTATCCCCAATCACTTGCACCCGAACGTTATTGGCATTCAATTCTGGGACGTATTTATCAAAGAATTCCACAGGTAAATTCATGATGAAGGACACTTCGCTTTCAGGACGTGACCAATTTTCAGTTGAAAAAGCATAAACGGTTAAAATCTTAACACCTAGCTGTAACGCTTTTATTGTGACTTCTTGAAGGGCATCCATTCCCGCTTTGTGCCCCATCACACGAGGCTGCATGCGTTTTTTTGCCCAACGACCATTACCATCCATGATAATCCCGATATGGTTGGGAATCTTATCTAGATGAGGCGTTTTTTCTTTTCTTCTAAAATTAAACATAAAAATTCCTTACCAAGTATATGCTCGTTATATTTTATCATAAAACGCGTATTTTTTCTCTACTTATTACCCAGTTTTACATAGTTTTTACCCACAATCCTCAGGCCAAAAGAAAAAATCAGATGGTTTTTCCACCTGACTTGATTTTTAGTCTTCGCTTTTAACCGCTGTATCAGAATCAGAATCTGCTTCAATAGCTTGATCTTCTTCAACTGGTGTTTCCACTTCTTCGATAACAGTTGTTTCAATGGTATCTTGAGCTGCTTTGTTTACAACACGTTTCAAAGCGCTTAATTCAAAAGTCAAATAAACACCATCAACGTCCAAGACCATTTTTTTGTTATCTGTATCCACTTCGTCAATGATACCGCAAAGACCACCGATTGTAACGATTTCATCGCCTTTATTTAAAGCATTAAGCTGATCTTGACGTTCTTGAGCTTGTTTGCGTTGTGAACGTTGCATAAACCAAAGCAACCCAATCATCACAACCAACATAATAATTGTTCCCATATCTATCCTCCAAAATTATAAGGTCAAATTTTACTATACCAAAATTACCTACCCAACGCAAGAATTGACCGTAAAAATGCCCGAAATCAAGGCGTTTTTCATCCTTTTTCTAGCGTCATAAGAAAGCACCAAGTTTAGACTTGATGCCTTAACATTTTATCTGTCGTTATAGCCATTTGGATGGCTTGAGTGCCATGCCCAAGCAGATGCAATGATTTTTTCAATATCGTCAAATTGAGGTTTCCAACCAAGGATTTCACGCGCTTTATCTGATAATGCGATAAGCGTATCTGGGTCACCAAGGCGACGGTCTGCAAGTTCAGCTGGAATTTCTTTACCAGTTACTTTACGAGCTGCTTCAAGGATTTGAAGGTTTGAAAAACCAGTTGAAGAACCTAGGTTAAAGGCTGTTGATGGGTTACCTTCGCGAAGATATTTTACAGCAAGTAAATGAGCATCTGCCAAGTCAAATGGGTGAACGTAGTCACGCACATTTGTACCATCCGGTGTGTTGTAATCATTACCAAAAATCATGATTTTTTCACGAACACCTTGTGCTACTTGCAAAATAATTGGCAACAAGTGTGTTTCTGGTCCATGGTCTTCACCGATAGAACCATCTGGTTTAGCACCAGCAACATTGAAATAACGAAGTGGGACAAACTTAATGCCATAAGCTTGGTCAGCCCATCTCATAATAGTTTCCATCATGAGTTTACTTTCACCGTATGGATTGATTGGGCGTTGTGGTGTTGTTTCTTTGATTGGAAGCTCATCTGGAATACCATAAGTTGCTGCTGTTGATGAGAAAACAATGTATTTAACACCAAATTCATTCATCACTTCAAGCAATTTAATCATGCCAGCAGTGTTGTTATCAAAGTATTTCAATGGTTTTTCCATTGATTCTGCAACCAATGAATAAGCTGCAAAGTGAATGACAGCATCCACATCAGGATTTTCTGTGAAAACCTTACGCATGAAATCTTGATCAGCAAGATCTCCTTGATAGAATTTTGCGTCAGGATGAACCGCTGCACGGTGTCCTGTCACCAAACTATCGACAACAACAACTTTTTCTTCACCTTTTTCAATTAAACGATCAACCATGTGAGAGCCGATGTAGCCAGCTCCACCAAGCACTAAAATTGACATTTATTTCTCCTATTCTAACCCAATGCTATTTACAAAACGCATAAAGGCTTTTTGACCTTTTTCATCACGTTTGTAAACACCGGCATCTTCTAGAACACGAACAAAAACGTGTCCAACTTCTTCTTGTACAATATTATGCACTGTATCAGCCGTAATATCCGTACGTTTTTTAATCTCATCTGCCCAATCTTTATGATAGTCAGCGATTTCATTATACTGGTTCAAAAGATATTTTTCAACTTCTAGCAGTTCATCTTTCAGACGTGGCGGTAAAATAGCTAACCCCATAACTTCGATAAGTCCAATATTTTCCTTTTTAATGTGTTGCACATCAGCATGTGGATGATAAACACCGTCTGGAAATTCAGCTGTCGTGTGATTGTCTCGAAGAACGATATCCAGTTCAAATTGACCATCACGTTTGCGTGCAATTGGAGTAACTGTGTGATGTGGTGTGTCGCCTGTATAAGCTAATACATCAACACTTTCGTCAGAATAATCGTACCATGCCAAACGAATTTTTTCAGCCAACTCAACCAAGCGTGCCTTGTTTTGACTACGTAAACGAAGCACTGACATTGGCCATTTGACAATACCTGCTGTCACATCAGAATAACCTTTAAAATGAAATTCATTGTCCAGCTCGGCTATTTCCATTGGAAAGACATGACGACCACCTTGATAGTGATTGTGTGTCAAGATTGACCCACCGACGATTGGCAAGTCTGAATTTGACCCAGCAAAGTAACCTGGGAAAATATCGACAATATCAAGTAACTGCGCAAAAGTATTTTTACTGATAACCATCGGCACATGCTCAGTATTTAGGATAATGCAATGTTCATTAAAATAGGCATATGGTGAGTATTGGAAGCCCCATTTTTCATCGCCAAGATTCAAGCGAATGATGCGGTGATTAGCACGCGCTGGGTGATTAATTCGACCTTGATAGCCTTCATTTTCCATACATAACTGACATTTTGGATAAGAAGACGCCTTGGTTAACTTAGCAGCAGCAATTGCTTTAGGGTCTTTTTCAGGTTTTGATAAATTAATCGTAATCTGAATATCACCGTATTGTGACGGCGTCGTAAAGGCAATATTTTTGGCAATTGCAGCGATTTTAATGTAGTCATTACGTTTGCTTAGGTCATAAAAATCTGCGACAGCTTGTTGAGGAGATTTAGCATAAGTGTCCCAGAAACGACGATTCACCTGACTCGGGATTGGTGTGATGAAGTTCATCAATTCAGCACCCAAGCAATCTTTTTCTGCCATTAATTCGCCGACTTTGCCATTTTTTACAGCTAAGTCAACCAACTCTTCTTTGAGAGCAATTAAATCTGTTTCTTGCGTTTCTTGCTCTGCTCCATCCTCACCCACAAGGGCTAGGACACGGTTACGCAAGTAAAACATATCATCTTCTGTATAGTCGCTTGCTTCAATTACCTTAGCGACAAAAGTATCTAAAAGTTTCATTTTATCTCTCTAATCTTAATTATTTTCTAGATAAGACACGTGAACCACCAGCGATTTCAGCAATGTAGAAAGCTGGCGCATAACCAACTGTTTCAGTGTAAACTTGCCCAACGTTTTTAGTAAATTCATCAACTTTATCTTTAGCAACAATAGCAATACCGCAGCCACCGAATCCCGCTCCTGTCATACGAGCTCCGAGAACTCCTTCTTGTTGCCAAGCAGTGTGAGCAAGGGTATCAAGTTCGATACCTGTTACCTCATAATCATGCTCAAGTGAGACATGTGAGGCATTCACCAAACGACCAAATTTTTCAAGTTCACCAGCCATCAAAGCTTCTTTGGCTTGAAGGGTACGTTGATTTTCCCAGACAGCATGGCGGGCACGTTTGAGACGATTTTCATCTTTAATAAGATAGCTATATTCGTCAAAACTTTGCAAATCAAGTTCACCCAATGTCTTGATATCAAGCACTTGGTTAAGTTCTTCTACTGCTTTTTCACATTCTGCACGACGTTCGTTATATTTTGAATCAGCAAGCTCACGACGTTTATTAGTATTCATGATGACAATGACATTGTCACCAAGATCAAGTGGAACAAGTTCATATTCTAATGTATTTGTATCAAGGTAGATAGCTTGTTTGTCAGCACCCATACCGATGGCAAATTGGTCCATGATACCAGAATTTACTCCGATAAATTTATTTTCTGTTTGTTTACCAATTTTTACTAAGTCTAAACGTTCAACTTCAAGGTCAAATAATTCTTCGGCTACGATACCGACCAAAAGTTCTAGTGAGGCTGATGATGACAAGCCAGAACCATTTGGAATATTACCGTTGACGTAAAGTTCAAAACCACTATCAATTTTGTGACCAGCTTCTTGCAAGAATTTAATGACACCTTTTGGATAATTTGTCCAGCTATCTTTCTTATCAAAAGTAAGATTATCAAGTGACACTTCAATAATACCTAAATCATCAAAGTTAGCTGAATAAAAACGTAAAACTTTATCATCACGTTTACGAGCTGCCCCGTATGTTCCAAGAGTGATAGCTGCAGGGAATACGTGACCACCGTTGTAGTCAGTGTGTTCACCAATTAGATTAATACGACCTGGTGAGAAAAATGTAGCATCGGCTTCTGTTCCAAAAACATTAATAAAAGCTTGATTAAGTTCTTTCGTATTCATGAGGGTCTCCTTTTTTTATTGCTTTATTATGATTACGGTTTCATTTTACTGTCTTAGTTAAAACATGTCAATGATATTTACTAAAGTTTTACTTAAAAGTTTTATTTTTCCTAATGATGTGATATAATACTATCAAGAAAGAAGGGATGACCTATGGCTACATTAAAAGATATCGCAAAGCTAGCAAATGTTTCATCAGCGACCGTCTCACGTGTCCTTAATAAAGATAAAACCCTCTCAGTTGGTGAAGAGACACGTCACCGTATTTTGACAGTTGCTGAAGAATTAGGTTACGAAAAACACAAACGCAACACAAACATCACACAAGAACGTCAAAAGATTGCCATTGTCCAATGGTATAGTGAACAAGAAGAGTTAAACGACCTTTACTATTACAGCATTCGTATTGGTCTTGAAAAACGTGCTCAAGAACTGGGTTATGACGTTGTACGCTATTTTAACAATGACATTCTAACGATTTCAGAAAGTGTTAGCGGGATTATCGCTATTGGTAAATTTTCGGACCAACAAATTCACAGTCTAGAAAATCATTCAAAAAACCTAGTTTTCGTTGATAGTGATACTTTAAATGCTGGTCACCCTTGCGTCACTACGGATTTTGATAACGCCGTTGTCAAGGTTCTCGATTATTTCATGAAAAAAGGATTTACTAAAATCGGGATGATTGCTGGGGAAGAACGTACAACTGACCAAAAAGAACTCATTGTCGACCAACGTTTCCGTACCTTTAAAAACTATGCTTACGAAAATAATCTCTATAACCCTGACTATGTCTTTGTAGGAGATTTTTCTGCCCCATCAGGATACGCTTTGATGAAAGAAGCTATCGAAAAATTGGGCGACGACCTTCCACAAGCTTTCTTTGTTGCAAATGACACTCTAGCCATAGGTGCCCTTCGTGCGCTTCAAGAAGCTAATATTGCTGTTCCTGACCGCGTCAGCCTCATTTCTTTCAATGACACACCTCTAACGAAGCAGGTCTTTCCTGCTCTATCCAGTATCACAGTCTATACTGAAGAAATGGGACGCACAGCTGTTGATATCTTAAATCGCCAACTTATCAAACGCCACACCGTCCCAACAATGACAAGACTAGCTACCAACTTGACTTTACGTGATAGCACAAAATAAACCTAAAAAACAGCTCCTAATTAGGAGCTGTTTTTTACTACCCAACTTTTACGCAGAAAGCATCCCATGGTTGGAGTTCATGATTTTCAAAATCTATTAACCCTGAGGTGTTACTGATGATAGTTTCTTGATAAGAAAGAGTTGTTTCAAAGGCTTGGACTTGATTTGATAAGTTTGCGACTACTAAATAAGTTTCATCTGCTGTTTTTCTAAGATAAGCAAAAACCTTATCTTCTGTATCCAAAAGTTCAAAATCCGCATCAATCAACCAATCGTTTTCTTTGCGAAGTTTGATGAGTTTTTGGTAAGTGTAGAAAATAGAATCTGGATTGTCTAGAGCTGCTTGTACATTAATTTCTGTGTAATTGGGATTAACTGGTAACCAAGTTTTATCAGCTGTTGAAAATCCTGCATTCTTGCCATTATCCCATTGCATCGGTGTTCTAGCATTGTCACGTCCAATCATGCGAATGCTATCCATGACTTCTTCTGGTGTCTTATCATTTTCAAGGGCTTCTTTGGCAAAATTTAGTGACTCGATATCATCAATTTCTCCCAAATCTTTGAAAGGATAGTTAGTCATGCCGATTTCTTCTCCTTGGTAGATGTAAGGCGTTCCTCGCATCAAGTGTAAGGAAATGGCTAGCGCCTTGGCTGATTTTTCACGATAATCGTCAGTGTCACCCCAGATAGAAAGCACGCGCGGCAAATCATGATTGTCCCAGAAAAGGGAATTCCAGCCTTGACCAAGTTCCAGTTCTGTCTGCCATTTGTTGAAAATAGCTTTGAGAGCAGGAACATTTAGCTCTTTTTCGTATTCCCATTTTGAAGCGTTTGGCTTGTGTTGAAGACCGATATGCTCAAATTGAAAGACCATGGACAATTCTTTCTCAGCTGGCGATGAATACTTCTTAGCAATTTCCGGAGTTGCTCCCCAAGTTTCACCAACCGTTAACAAATCTTTTCCGGCTAAAGTTTTTTGGTGCATTTCTTTAAGGTAGTCGTGCAATTTTGGACCATTATTTGAGATTAAGCGGTCAGGAATCTTCCCAATCATGTCAATCACGTCCATACGAAAACCAGAAATACCTTTGTCAATCCAGCGATTCATCATATCATAAACAGACTGGCGTAACAGCGGATTTTCCCAATTCAAATCAGGTTGTTTCTTGCTGAAAAAGTGCAAATAATATTGCCCAGTTTTGCGATCATATTCCCAAGCAGAGCCACCAAAAATAGAATCGAGCTCATTAGGTTTATCACGCCAAATGTAAAAATCACGATACTTACTATCAGGATTTTCATGCGCTTCAACAAACCAAGCGTGCTCATCCGACGTGTGATTAACCACTAAGTCCATAATGATGCGGATACCACGCGCTTTTGCCTCTTCTAGCAATTCTTCCATATCAGACATATCGCCAAAAATATCAGCAATCGCCTCATAATTTGAAATGTCATAGCCATTATCATCCATTGGAGACTGGTAAACTGGAGAGAGCCAGATCGCTGTAATTCCGAGCTTTTGCAGGTAATCAAGCTTACTGATAATTCCTTTTAAATCACCAACTCCATCACCGTTTGAGTCCTTAAAAGATTTTGGATAAATTTGATAAATCGTTGCTTTGTGCCACCAATGTTTTTCCATAACGCACCTCATTTTAGAATTCTTTGTCTCTATTTTAGCTTTTTCTTTTGTTTCACGCAATCGTTTGCATTACTCAAACCTAGATGCAGAGAAAAGCAAGGATAATCCCTTGCTTTTAGCTTTATAGAAAGGTAATTTCTTGACCGTTTTCTGTGATATGATAAGTCAAATCTTTTAGATTAATCTTTGCTTGTGCGACAACACTACTGCCTTGATTACGGCGTGTAATAAGAATTGTGTGACTATCAAGTTCATCAACTTCAATACTGCCATCCAGGTCAAAAGCAGCCGATTGATTACGGAAAGTAAATAATTTTAGCAAAGATTGAACAACTGGACGTTTGACTTCTTCTGCAATTTCGCTACTGCTATAATAATGACGATTAATATTGCGACCTTCTTTTGTTTTTTCTAACAATTCAAGATCATTTTTACCAGCTAAAAAGCCAACATAATACACTTGTGGAATGCCTGGCGCGAAAGCTTGAATCAAACGAGCTAAGAAATATTTCTTGTCATCATCCCCAAGCGCAGAATAGTAAGTTGAATTGATTTGGTAGATATCAAGATTATTATACTCGGCTGTTGAATATTTTCGGTTGACGTTGGCACCTACTTTATAAAGTTCATTTGACGTGTAATCAATTTCCTCATCCGTCAAGATATCTTTGACATCAACAACTCCAATACCATCGTGCGTATCAAGTGTCGTAAATTGTTTCATGGGAGACATTTTAAGCCATTTCGCCAAACGATTAACATTTCCGCTGTAAAGGCTATAAAGAACCACCATCGGAAGGGCAAAATCATAAACATAGTAATCGTGCTCAGCGATTTTAAACTGAATCGAATAATGCTCGTGAATTTCTGGAAGTAACTCTGTACCAGATTCCGCAGCAATGCTACGGACTTTATCAAGCAATTCCCAGATTTCTGGTTCTACAAAGAAATCATTAGTATCTAATTTTTTAACTGCATAAGCAAAAGCATCTAATCGAATAAGGTCGCAACCATTTTCAGCTAAATGCGCGATGGTCTTTCGAATGAAATCCATGGTCACGTCTTTTGTCACATCAAGGTCAATCTGCTCTTCACCAAATGTGTTCCAGAGATGCTCAACTGAACCGTCCGCAAAGTGAATTTCTTGTTTTGGTGCGCGGTCTTTACGCTTGTAAATCAAATCCACATCAGCTTGTGTCGGACGATTTTCTGACCAAAATTTATCCCAGTTAAGAAACATATCCTTGTAAGCACTAGCTTCGTGCTTTTCTTGATAATCTTTGTAATATTTTGATTGACGAGAAATATGGTTAATCATGAAATCAAACATGAGATAATACTTCTCACCCAATGCCTTCACGTCATCCCAATCCCCAAATGCAGCATCAACCTCATCATAATCGACTGGCGCAAAACCACGGTCACCTGTTGACGGGAAAAATGGCAAAAGATGAACCCCGCCGACAGCTTCTCCAAAATACTTGCCAAGATTTTCATTTAATTCTTTCAAATTCTTTCCCAGACTATCTGAGTAAGTAATAAGCATTGTTTTATTTTGTATTGTCATAGTTACTCCTTTACCCTTTTGGATTTTAGCACCCAGCAAAAGTTGAACTCGGGCTACGGGCTGGGTGAAAAAGATGAGCCTCCTTGTGTCTTAATGACACTGCGTCGACTCCTTATTTCACTGCGCCGTTGCTCATTCCTGAAATGATATGTTTTTGGAAAATGAGGTAAACGATTGTGATAGTAATAATACCAACGACGTATGATGCAAAGCTTGGTCCGTAGTCGCTGAGGTATTGTCCTGTGTAGTTGTATTGAAAAAGTGGCAATGACCAAGAGTCTGATGATTTATTCAGCATCAAGAGTGGAAGCATGAAGTCATTCCAAAACCAAAGTGCATTGATAATCAAAGTTGTAGCGTGCATTGGTTTTAACATTGGAAAGACGATTTTGCGATAAGTTGTGAATTTATCAGCACCATCAATCTCAGCTGCTTCATCCAAACTGTCAGGAACACTTAACTTGATGTATCCGACATACAAGAATAAGGTTTGTGGTACAGCATATGTTAAGTACAAGATAATCAAACCCCAAATATTAGTCAAGCCAAGTCGACTCATCATTACTGTGATTGGAATCATGATAACTTGAAATGGCACAAAAATTCCCAAAATCAACAAACTGTACATGATATTGAAAGCACGTTTTTTGCTCATATTACGAGCAATTGAATAAGCAGCCGCAGGAATAAATAAAGTCACCAAAATCACTGATACAACGGTGATAATCGTTGAATTTAAGAAATAATGTCCGATGCCATCAGCAAGCAAGCGTGTGTAGTTGCTTAGAGTGACAGGATTTGGAAAAGCAAAGAAATGTTGCATGATATCCTTAGTTGTCTTAAACGAACTAAAGACAGTTGCTAATAAAGGAATCAAAATCAGAATTGAACCCGCAATTAAGAGCACATATTTCCAAAAAGTATTATAACGTTCTTCTTTTTTCATCTCTCACTCCTATACTTCAAAACGACTTGATAATTTAAGTTGCAACACTGAAACAAGAACAATGATGGCAAAAAGAATCAAGGCAATTGCGTTAGCATAACCGTATTGGTTACTTGAAAAGGCATAATTGTAAACCAAAAGTCCGATTGATGTTGTTGAATTACTTGGTCCACCACCAGTCAAAGCAAAGATTTGGTCAAAAGCTGTTAAGCCACCTTTTAGTGCCATGATAAAGACCATAGAAATACTTGGTAACAGATATGGTAATTCAATGTTCCAGAACGTTTGTTTGCTGTTTGCGCCATCGATTGCGGCCGCTTCTGTAATCTCACTTGGAATGGTTTGAAGACCAGATAGGAAGAGAATAATCGGCATGGCAACACCTTGCCACAACATAACAAAGATTGCTGCAAAAACAGCACCGCCAGTTGTTCCTAAAAGACTTGTTTTCAAAAATTCAATGTTCAAAGCTTCACCGATAGCAGGCAAACCATAGTTAAAAACCTGTTTAAAAATCAAAGACACTGTCAACCCTGACAAAACAGCTGGGAAAAAGAACCAAGCTCTAAAGAACGTTTGACCTTTGATTTTAGCATTCAAAGCACGCGCCACCCAGATACCAATCACAATTTCACCGATAATTAATGCAATGGTCAAAATCAAAGTAAAGCCAAGAGCTTTAAAGAATTTGGTATCCGTTAGCAAGATTTTATAATTGTTGACACCAACAAAATCAAAATTGTAAGTCAATCCAGTCCAGTTTGTAAAACTGTAGAAAGCACCTTGAATCATTGGGAAATAGAAGAAAATTGCTTGTAAAATCAAGGGAACAATCAAGAACACCCAGCCCCAATATTTATTTAAAAATTTTCGCATTCTAGTTTCCTCCTACTTCGTCACATCGGCTTTCATCGGATTGAAAAAGGCATTTAATTCATCTGTATATTGCTTAGCATCTTTGCTCATCAAATAATTGGCTGTCAAACTAAAGAAGTCTTCTTCGCTTGTCCAATTTTCACCAAGCCAAACATAGTGCTTATCTGTAAAAGCTAATTGATAAAGCGGAGCAAGGGGAGAGTTCTCGTCTTCAACCACACCATTTACAGATACTGGTGAGCCATCGACGTCATAATATTTTTGCATTGCTTTAGCTGAAGCCATATAAGAAATGAATGCTTCACATTCTTTTTTATGCTTAGTTGATGATGAGATAGATAAGGCCAAATCACCTGCACCGACAGTTACTTCCTGACCAGCTTTTTCACCAGGAAATGCAAATGTTGATACTTCAAAATCTGGATTTTGTTGCTCGATGGCAGCTAAAGCCCATGAACCACCAGGCATCATCAAGGCTTTTCCAGTTGCAAACGCCACTACAGAATCATTGTAGGAAGCACCTTGCCAGTTAGTTTGTTGATTACCCTTATCAGCAAGCAAATCTAGACGCGTTAGCACCCCTTTAACCTCACTATCTGAAGTTGAAATAGAATTAACAGGAGAAAAACGAAGATAATCATTTGCCTTATCACCACTGCCAGTCACACTGATATAGGCTAATTGGTGATAACCATTTAAAGTCCAACCTTCACTGCCAGCGAGCGCAAATGGTGTTTCACCGTCAGTTTTAATTTGTTTAACAAGTGTTTCAAATTCATCCCACGTTTCTGGAACTTTGAGGCCTAATTCTTCAAATTTTGTCTTGTTAAAATAAATCCCTGAAACGTTGGCTGATAGCGGGACGCTATAAATTTTGCCGTTGACAGCATAATTTTTTTCGTAATGATTTTTGATGTTTTCAAGGTATGATTTTCCAGTCATATTCTCAAAGTAACCTGCTTTTGCCCACTCTTTAAAATCAACGTTCTGAGGGTAAATGTTAATGACATCTGGAGCATCGCCTGCAAGCATACGTGTTTTTAGGACGGTACCAGCACTTGGCACACTGGTCATTTTAACATGGATCTTTGGATTTTCTTTTTCAAAATCCTTAATGATTTCTTTTAGCGTATCAACCATTTCTGTTTTTTGGTTGAAATATTCGATAGTTACCTTGCCATCATTAGAGGAATCACTGTTTTTTGAACAAGCTGTCAATGTCAAAGCAGCTGCCGCTGTCAACATTGCCACTCCAGTCACTATTAATCGTTTAGGCCATTTCATGGAAAACCTCCTTATTGTTTCACGAAATAGTATTGTTTACTGAGGTAATCACCTTGTGGGAGAATCGTTGTGAGGCCCGCATACATGAGCTCTGCCCCTGAGAAGACTTGATCTATCCCTTGTAGTTGGTAAGTTGCCTCTTCTTCCAATCCTTTCAACTTAAGTGTTGTTTCAATGATTTCAATGGTTGAAAGTGTGCGAACATAAGTGACAACTACCTTATCTTCATAAACAAATTGAACCGCTGCTTCATTTGACCCTTCTTCTGGATTAATCAAGCGATATTGCTTACCAAATTGAATCACTGGACGAATGTCTTTGTAGTGAGCAACTTGAGCAGTAATTACATCTTTTTCAGCTTGTGGCAAGCTGGTCAAATCAAGTTCATAGCCAAGATTTCCCATCATGGCAACATTACCGCGAGTTTCAATCGGTGTTGTGCGTCCCATTTGGTGATTAGGACTTGCTGATACGTGAGAGCCCATTGAAATGGTTGGGTGAAGGTAACTCGAGCCGTATTGAATTGGCAAACGTGAAATGGCATCAGTATTGTCACTAGCCCAAACTTGTGGGAAATAGCGCAGCATACCAAGGTCATTTCGACCACCGCCACCTGAGCAAGATTCAAAGAGAATGTTACTATGCTTTTCTGTCAAATAAGACACCAAATCATACAAACCTAGCATGTAAGCATGAGATTGCATTTGGGTCGCAAGATAAGTATCACCATTTCCGATATTTGTGATGTTACGGTTATAATCCCATTTAACATAATCAATAGTATTTTCTGTCAAAATCTTATCAATAGCTGCCTTGATGTAGGCTACGACATCAGGATTTGCAAGGTTGAGCACCAATTGATTACGAGAATAAGTATGACCACGACCTTCAGCTTGAATAGCCCAATCTGGATGCGCACGATAAAGGTCACTATCAACAGAAATCATTTCTGGTTCAAACCACAAACCAAATTTCAAACCTTTGGCATGCACCTCAGCAATCAAGTCATTCAGAGGTCCACCGAGTTTTTCTTCGTTGACAACCCAGTCACCAAGCGCACGATTATCATCAAATCGATTACCAAACCAACCGTCATCAAGAACAAAAAGCTCGATACCAAGTTTGCTTGCTTCGTCAGCTAAATCAAGCAATTTTTCTTTTTTGAAATTAAAATAAGTCGCTTCCCAATTGTTAATGAGAATTGGACGTTCAGCATGTGCAAATTGTTTTGGCATGATGTGATCTTGAATGAACAATTGACTTTCTTGAGTAAGTTTTCCAAGACCTTGATTTGAAAAGGTCATCAAAACCACTGGTGTTTCAAAGCTATCGCCAGCTGATAGTTGCCAAGCAAAATTATCATCGTTGATTCCGATACCTAAACGAACTTCGTTCAATTGATTTTTTTGGACAAAAGCTTGGAAATTACCGCTGTAAAGCAGTTGAAGAGCTAAAGCCTGACCAGCATCTTCTGTTGCTGTATGCTCACATAAAATCATAGCAGGTGTATGTGAATGACCTGAAGCACCACGATTTGAAGCAACTGTGAAAATACCTTGTTCAACTTTTTGACGACGAACCGTTTTTTCACGCGCATAAGCACCTTGCAATGTCACCACATCATAATCAGAAGCTGGCACATCAAGCATGGTTGACAAAGCACGATTGATAACAACTGCTTTATCTGATAAATTTCGAACCTCAGCATGAGTTGAAATAGTGCTGCAATCAGCATAAGCAGTGTAGTATAGTTTTAATTCTAGCGCAGCGACTTTGTCTTCAAGTGTCAAAACTAAAGTTTCGGCATCTTCTGTTGAATGTGGATTAGGTAATCCTGTTGCTTCTTTTGCACCATTTAAAATCTCACTAGATGTTAACTTAAATTGTGTCAATTCGTTATTAGCGTGTGCTATTTTTAGAGATGGTTGTCGGAAATCTCCGAATCCATGAACGCCAAAAACTTGGCGTTGTGTATCATAACTAAAGGTGCGGTTATCTGGAGTTGGATTTCCTGAAAAAGCGTGGTCCTTCTCCAAAATAGCATTTGAGCCGTGATATTTGGCGATTTTACCTCCAATATGACGAAGAAGCAAATCCCCTTCTTTATTTTCGATAATCATTGACATCTCTTTACTTTGAATGTAAAAAAGATTCCCTTCGATGCGAATTCCCATGATAATTCCTCCCTTTGTTTACTAAAATTTTACCATCATTTAGTTACCTCTTTAATTGTATCATGTTGGGCAAATATGGTAAAATGTTGTTTATAAAGGAGTTGATACTTTGAATGTTCTAAATACCTACAACGAATTTGACATGAATAATTTTGACCTGAACGTCGACCATTATGGTGCCGAGATTTGTGATAAAAACTACTCTTTTGGACCTACTGTTAGGGATAACTACGTCCTTCATTTCATTGTTGATGGCAAGGGAACTTTCAAAATTGATGGCACAACGACCGAACTTAAAACAGGTGATATGTTCATTTTGCCAAAAGGAAAAGTGACCTTCTACCAATCTGATAGCAAGCACCCTTGGACTTATCTTTGGGTTGGATTTAGTGGCTCAAAAGCTGAAAGCATCTTAAATAAAACACAACTTCTTGAACACTATTTTTGTCATTCAACGCTCAACTCTAAAATCCTCGATCAGCTAGTCAAATTAACACAATTCCGTGATCAAAAACTCGATGACATTACAGAGCTTCAGCTGATTGCTGAACTTTACAAATTGCTAGCATTTTTAATAGAAGAATTTCCAAGCAAAGCAATGTCTGATAGCAGTATTTTGATTCAAAATTACATCAAGCAAGCTAAAAAAATCATTCACACACAATATGGAAATCCATTAAAAATCAGTGAGATTGCAAAAAAGCTCAATCTAAATCGCTCCTACTTGTACAAGATTTTCAAAGAAGAAACAGATTATTCTCTCAAGGATTATCTCATTCAAATCCGCATGAAAAAAAGTGCTGATTTGCTTACCAGCACGACTTTTCACATATCAGAAATCGCAAACGCTGTAGGCTTTCCAGACGCTCTCGCCTTCAGCAAGGCTTTCAAAAAACATTTCGGACAAAGCCCAAGCCATTACCGAAGAGCGCTGAAAAAATAAAACAGAAATCTCCCCTAGAACTAAGTTCTTGGGGGAGTTTTTCTTAATCAACTTTAACAAGTCGGACGTTATCAATGTTTAACCATTTGTTGGCAGATGATTTGACGTAAGCGCCAACTTCACACTGTCCGTTTGTGATTTGAATGTTGTCAATGGTATAGGTTTTCCAAGTATTTGAATCTTTGAGAGAGATTTTTTGTTCGTTGCCACCGTAGTTTTTGATATAAAGTTCTGCATTTTCAAGACTTGTACCACCCATAGCATCGATGCTTAATTTGTAAGTACCTGAGCTGAGATTTCCTACTGTTTGATAGATAGAACTTTCATATGCTTTGTCTGACCAGAAGCTGAGTTTATAACGCGTATTATCATAAACTTCGGTCTTAATCCCAGAAATTTGGCCATTTTTCCAAACATTCCAAGATGATGGACTTTCGGTATAACCATCCCATTCAAAGCTATCACTTTTTTAGTTGCATCCTCTTTGTTATTATCAGAAACTTCGTAATCACCTTTGGCATTAATGAAATGCAGAGCCATTCGTCCGACTTCATCATCTGGAAAAGTTACTGACAACTTTTGACTTAAAATAGCAACAGCTTCTTGCGCCATTTGAAACTCAGTAACATACGCCGCTGAAATATCTGGTAAATGACTATCCTGATAAGCTCCCTTTAAAAGCTTTTGATATACCAAATAAACGTGGTCGGTAAGGCTTACATATAGGTATTCCTGAACAGGAAAATGATATTTGGCTACCAAATCATCAATCATGTTATAAGTCACCGTTAGAATATCAAGCGGAATATTTTTCAAAAGGGTTAAAAAGTTTTCTTTGGATTCCTCTGTTTTCAAAAGGAAAACTTTCTCGACTTTGCTTGGAGTGATTAAATCACCTTTTTTCTTTTGAAAGACTATCCCTAGCCCCATGACAACGGCTTGGTCATCCTGCTCATTTTTACCAGAGCGACATTATTGTTGAGCGCTTGTACAATCCGAAACATTCTACTCTCCTCACGTGGTTTCTAGATAAAAAAACCACAAACAAACTAGAATCCTCCCTTCTAGGTCATTTGCTGTCTTGCCTAATGTCTTAGTTACAATCCACTCTATTAATTTCTACGATTATAATATAATACATAATTTTAACTTTGTAAACCCTTTCTTTGTGTTTTTTGGTTTTTTTTTGTTTATTTTAAACAAATTCAAAAAATCGTAATATCAAAGGATTTTTTACTCGTTTCCCCACTCGCTACAAAAGTTACTTGACATTTATCTTCTAAAATATCACTTTCATCAAGCGACGTTGACAAGCCGCTCCACGGCTCTAGAGCAATAAAAGGACTCTTATTGACGGTTGACCATAAAATCAAATTTGGAAAATCTTCAAAATCCAAACGCAATCCTTTATCGTGTTTATGAGATTTCAAAGAAACGCTGCGTGAAGCTAATTTATCCAAAGTAATGGCATCTTTGGCAAACAAAGCATAATCCAAATTTAGAATATTTTGCTTTTCTAAAAATGGCGTACGCTTATTCACATCAAGAAGCCCTGTTTCTGGAAAAGATTCTGGAACAGTACAAGTTTCCTCTTTTTCAAATTCGAGATAATAATCTTCATAACACTCATCAGCAAGCAATGGGCAATTAAACCCAGGGTGCCCACCAATAAAGTAAGGCATGACCTTTTCCGTCTCGCGATTTGTCACTTGGTAACTTGTTTTAATCGTCTTTCCAATCAAAGTGTAAATGATTTTCAACTCAAAATCATAAGGATAATTTGCCAACATTTCCGCATCAGGGGTGATTGAAAAAACAAGGCTATTTTCAGATAATGGTTCATAAGTAAAAGTCTTCTTACGCACCAAACCATGTCGCGGTATCACACCTGTAAAATGGGGACGGCTACTAGGACGATAAATAGCTTCATCATCACGTAAGCTCCCACAAATCGGAAATAATACTGGTGCTTGTGAACTCCAATACTCTGGATTTCCTTGCCACAAATATTCGACGCCGTCTTTATCTTTTATGGATGACAAAGCGCCACCAAATTCCTTAAATTGAACTGTTAAGAAATCATTTTTTAATTCAATAACCATTACTTTCTCCTAAATAAAATGAGAATGAACAGCCTCATAACTGCCATTCTCATCACGCGTAAAAACAAAATAATAAAAGAAGTTTTAGTGAGTTAGATTAGGCAAGTGCTGGTTCTACAACTTTCTCACTCCATGAGCTGGCTGTTTTGATAAGGACTGCGTTGAGTTCTTCGATATTCTTGCGTCCTTGTGTTCTTAGCCATTCACGCGCTGCGGCCTCGCCTTCTTCGATATACACTTGTACAGAGCCAGCCCAAGTAGCACGTCCGCAAAGGACACCATTGAATTTAGCACCTGATTCAGCCGCAAATACCAACGTTTCTTGGAAAAACTTTGCTGAAACACCTGCGCTAAGATAGATATATGGTAAATGACTTGCTGCTTCTTGGTCTTTGAAAGCTTTAGCAGCTTCTTCTTTAGTGTAAACCACTTCACCGCCCGCAAAACCTTCAACATATTTCATGTTGACAGGGACTTCAACCTTGAGCACATCAATACCAAAGCGGTCGTCAGAAAAAACTTTCATGGCTTCGTTAACTTTGTGAGGTTTTACTTTGGCAAATGCTGCGCTTGTATTGTCAGTGATGTTTTCATCATAAGTCAAAATCTCAAGGAAGAATGGTATATCTTCAGCTTTACATTCGGCACCAATGCGTTCGATATAAGCTTGTTTTTGAAGATTAACGTATTCATCACCATCAACATCATAATAAAGCAAGAATTTCACTGCATCAGCTCCTTCTTCTTTAAGACGTTTAGCAGACCATTCGACCAAGCAATCTGGCAAGCGGCTAGTCGTTGTCGCATCATAACCTGTTTTTTCATAAGCAAGCAAAAGTCCAGTATTCGCATTACGAACCTTACTTGCTGGCAAACCATACTCAGGGTCAAGAAGAATAGATGACGCATACGGTGTCAATTCTTCTGAAACTAAGGCTTTCAATTGTTCGATTTGTTCAACTGTTGGTTCTTCTGTTTGATATTTCGCCATCATGCGTTTAAGTGCTCCACGTTGGTCAAATGCCAAAGCAGAAATCACGCCATCACGACTAAGCTTCTCAAGTAATCTGCGTTTTTCTTGTGTTAATACCATTTTTCTTATACCTCTTCTACCTGAATTTGATTAAATAAGTTTTCGTAATTTGTCATATTGACATGACCTGTCACTTTTTCTTGAGCGTTTAGCATACCAAGGGCATTCGCATGACGTAAGAAGTCTTTGTCGGAAAGGTTATGGATAATTGCTGACGCAATACCAGCCACCGTTGAATCACCAGAACCAACAGGATTGACGACATCAATTTTTGGAATGGTAACGCGGTAATAGTGGTCACCGTGTTTCGCAAAAGCTCCTTTGCTGCCTAGTGAAACGACCACCCAATCAATCCCTGCAAACAAATCATCTTGCAAGATTTCTTTTAACTCCTCCACATCATCGCTCACTTCTCTTCCAACAAGTTGTGATAATTCTTCTGTATTTGGCTTGATAACAAACGGTTTGTCATCACCTGTTAAAACAGCTTCCAGAGCCTTACCAGAACAATCTAGCACCACTTTTTTGCCTTGCGAATTAGCAAGGCCAATGACTTTTTGATAATAATCGCTTTCAAGCCCCGCTGGAAGGCTTCCTGAAATCGTGATGACTTCATAAGACGGGCAAAGGTAACGAAAATGATTAAGAAAACCATCTGCCTCATCTCGGTCAATCATCGGACCTGCTTCCAAAACTTCTGTCTGCAAACCTTCATGTAAAATCGCAATGCAATTGCGGGTTTCCCCATGAATCGGAAAGAAACGATGTTGAATACCATTTTGATCAAGCCTACTGGTTAAAAAGTCACCGAGCTTTCCACCGATAAAGCCTGTCGCAGTCACATTGTCACCAATTTCTGATAGCACACGTGTGACGTTCAAACCCTTACCACCTGCTGTTTTCTTAACCTCAGAAACACGATTGACCGTATCCAAAGTTAGTTCATCAAGCGGATAAGAAATATCAATTGACGGATTCAGTGTTACTGTAAGAATCATCTGATTTTCTCCTAGTCGTGATATTCGCCACGGTCCCATTTTTCAAGAAATTCATCAAAGAAATCTAGTGATGTTTGGTCCTCATTAACCGTTTCGACTTGTGCAATTTTTTCAATCAAAGCTTTATTTTCTGCTGTTGGTTTGTATTCAGCTTTAATAAAGGCTTCAATAATATCGCACATGAGTAATTCACCTGTGATTTTGCCACCAAAACCAATGACATTAGCATTTAATTCTTCTTTAGCGTAAATCGCTGTTGTCATATCACGAACCAAAGCAGAACGAATGCCTGGAACTTTGTTGACAGAGTTGTTGATTCCAACACCTGTTCCACAGATACAAACACCTAAATCTGCTTTACCGCTTGTCACCGCTTCACCGACTTTTTTACCAAAAATTGGGTAATGCGTACGTGTGTGGTCATAAGTCCCACAGTCAATTACTTCGTAACCTTTTGATCTCAAGAAATCTGACACTGCCATTTTTTCTGTTGTTACGATATGGTCACATCCAATTGCAATTTTCATTTTATCTTCCTCGCTCCTAGCACATTTTATTTAGCATATCGACACGGATTTGGTGACGACCACCATCATAGTGACCTTCCAAAAATCCTTTAACAATATTTTTCGCCAAAGTAACTCCGACAATTTCAGAACCCATAGTAATCATGCGAGCATTATTGTGAGCACGTGTCATATAAGCAGAGCGTTCATCTGAAACTTCCGCACAAATCATACCTTTGATTTTAGTTGCTGTCATAAAGCTACCTGCACCATAGGCATCAATCATAATACCTAAATTTTCATCTGATTCGTTGACACCAGCCGCAACAGCAAGCGTGTTATCAACGAAATCTTTATTAACCTCTGTGACGTCTTTAACATCATAATTATTTTCAAGCAAGTAATCTTTGATAATATTTTTCAAAGTTTTACCTGCAGCATCTGAACCAAGAATAACTGTCATTTTAACACCTCAAAATTTTTCTTTTATCTAGATAATTTTTTAAAAACGTTTTTTATGTTTATATAATAAAACTAAAACAAACATTTGTCAACATATTTGTTTAGTGTTTTTCAAAAATGTTTGTTGATTTTTGTTTTCTTCATTGAAAACAACGTCATAGAAATCCTTTATTTTCAGTAATTGTTACCTTTATGACGACAATGTTTCGAATTGTTTCTTTTTTTCTTATTTGTTGAGTTAGTAATTTAATTGTGCTATGATAATGACAAGGAGAAATAAAAAAAAGGAGTTTAGTATGTTAAAAAAAGAACGCCTCCAGTGGATTCTTGAGAAAATCAACGTAAAAGGTGTTATTACTGTTAACGACATCATTAAAGAACTTGGTGTTTCAGATATGACTGTTCGTCGTGACCTTGACGAACTCGATAAAGAAGGTTTGTTGATTCGTATCCATGGTGGCGCCCAAAGTATCGATACACCAAAAGTAAAACCTAAATACGAAAAATCAAACACTGAAAAACAAGAACTACAAATTGAAGAAAAACGCGCTATTGCAAAATTTGCAAGTCAATTCATCCAAGATGGCGAAACAGTTTTCATCGGTCCTGGAACAACGCTGGAACATTTTGCTCACGAACTTATTGCCAAAAACATCCGTGTCGTGACAAATAGTTTGCCAGTATTCACTATTTTAAATCAAAATAAAAGCACCGATTTAATCTTAACCGGCGGTGAATATCGTGATATTACAGGTGCCTTTGTCGGCTCACTGACTGCTAACTACTTGCAAAATCTCAAATTCTCAAAAGCATTTGTCAGTGCCAATGGTGTCTTTGGGGATTCTGTAGCCACTTACAGCGAAAATGAAGGAGAAATTCAACGCATTGCTCTTGATAATGCCTTTGAAAAATTCCTTCTCGTCGACCATGAAAAATTCAATAAATACGATTTTTATGATTTCTACAATGTTAGCAAAATCGATCACCTGGTCACTGATTCTAATATTTCTGAAGATGCTAAAGAAAAATTTGGTCAATTAACTGATATCATGGTCGCTGACGAATAAGTTTAGACAATAAAAAGTTACTTATCATTTGGTAAGTAACTTTATTTTATGATGAAAACCCAAAAAAGCCCTCCGCTGTTAGACGTAAGGCTTTTTGGGTTGTATTCTAGAAGAGTTCTGTTTTGGATAGCGTTAAATTAGCGAATAGCTACCTCCGTTTCTGAGTCAAAGAAGTGACCTTTGGCAACATTCAATGTCAATTCCACTTTTGAACCTGGTTGGTAAACATCACGCGCATCGGTACGTGCTACCAATTCAACACCACCTGAACGAACGTAAAGCATGGTTTCTGAACCAAGCAACTCTGATACGGTCACTTCAGCTGAAAGCGTTGCGCCAGGGTAAGTTTCACGTGCCAATGGGTTATTTGATACGTCTTCTGGACGAATACCAAAGATAACGCGTTTGCCATTGTATCCTTTGGTTTCAAGCAATTTCTTTTGGCCTTCTGGCAATTTCACAGTGAAGCCACCATCGCTCACTAGCGTATCACCGTCAACAGTTGCTTCAAAGAAGTTCATGGCTGGGCTTCCGATAAAGCCAGCGACAAATTTATTAGCTGGACGGTTGTAGAGTTCTTGTGGGGTTCCGATTTGTTCCACGCGTCCAATAGTTCCTGAACCGTCAGGGTTTTTCGTTGAACTCATGATAACGATGCGGTCAGCCAGTGTCATGGCTTCGGTTTGGTCGTGGGTAACGTAGATAGTTGTTGCCCCGATACGGCGGTGAATTTTAGCGATTTCAGCACGCATTGACACACGCAATTTCGCATCCAAGTTTGACAAAGGCTCATCCATCAAGAATACTTTGGCGTCACGGACAATTGCACGTCCCATGGCAACACGTTGGCGTTGGCCACCTGACAAGTCAGCTGGTTTACGTTGAAGAAACTCGGTCAAACCAAGGATTTGAGCAGCTTCACGAACACGTTTGTCAATATC
The DNA here is from genome assembly GCF_042649785.1 of Streptococcus alactolyticus. Classification (NCBI taxonomy): domain Bacteria; kingdom Bacillati; phylum Bacillota; class Bacilli; order Lactobacillales; family Streptococcaceae; genus Streptococcus; species Streptococcus alactolyticus. Next base: position 72,344 of record NZ_JBHRZX010000037.1, read on the forward strand.
GTCTTTTTTGTATTTTCTTAATTTCAGACCAAAGGCCATGTTATCATAAACGCTCATGTGTGGGTAAAGGGCGTAGTTTTGGAAAACCATGGCAATATCACGATCTTTTGGTGCTTTGTCATTGACCACTTCGCCGTCAATTTTAAGTTCACCTTCTGTGATGTCCTCAAGACCTGCAACCATACGAAGCGTTGTTGACTTCCCGCAACCTGAAGGTCCTACGAAGACGATAAATTCTTTATCTTTAATGTCAAGGTTGAAGTCCTCAACAGCATAGTGGCTTGCATTTGGGTATTTTTTGTAAATGTGGTTAAGATTTAATTCGACCATTTTGTTACTCCTTTGAACGATGTGCTTTTATTATAGCAAAGGCAGCGTTTACAAAATAGAGACAAAATGCCCAAGTTTTTTTGTGCAAGATGACCAAAATTAAGACATCTTGACCAACAAATAAGACAAGGTCAAATCATTTAAGTTTTTCACATTCAAACCAGAAGCTAAGCGAAATTTTTCCAACTTATACTGAAGGGAGTTGCGGTGAATGTACAGGTGTTGAGCTGTTTTAGCTAAATTCCCCTGCTCTTGCCACAACATCACGATGACATCACGCATATCTTTGCTATTGTCAATACACTCCAACAGCGTGCGTTTAATCGTAGGAACATCTGAAGCATGCGCAAGGTTTAAGAGGAGCAATTCTGAAAAAGTACTGGTTCTCTCATTGCCACCATACAATTTGACACTTGAAAAAAGCCGCATCTCCTCCTCAAAATAAATCTGAGCATCTTCCTTTTTCACACAATTCCAGCAATTGCCAAAGAAAACGGTCAGCTTGGTTCCAAAATCACTCTCCAAAGTCGGCAACACATCTTGAATGACATCCTCAACCACCATTGGCTGTTCTTGATTGAGCAAGAGCAAGCTACGATTTTCCGACAAGGTCACCACCGTAATGAGATTAGGCAATAGCGTCTTAAAAAACGTGAACAACTCTTTGGGAAGGGCATAAGGATGCTCGATGTAAATCATCTGTAGTCGTTTGTAGGTTGTTGGAGGATTGCCCTTTTTTTGCACCAAATACCGATACCAAGGATGGTTGGTGTGACTATTATCTGAAATGGCCACCTGCTTAAACTGCAGCAAGGCTTTTTCACGCTCACTGAGTTGGGCAATGGGAAGGTACCACTTTTGACCATTTTCCTCTAAAACAATCCACTCCTCACCAGACGTGTCCTCTTTGTCACGACGAGCTTCAGGGAACCATTTCTCTATTGACATATCTCTCCAATCATTTTAAATACAGACATTACTAGCGCGATTTGGTGTCTAGTAGGATAGTCACAGGGCCGTCATTGACTAGACTTACCTGCATATCAGCACCAAATTGCCCTGTTTCAACTGGGACAAATTGGGATAGGGCAGCATTAAACGCTTGATAATACTTCTCTGCCATCTCAGGCTCTGCAGCACCTGAAAAAGCTGGGCGATTGCCTTTTTTGGTTTCTGCAAACAGCGTAAACTGAGAAACAGACAAAATCTTGCCCTTGATATCTTGGACTGACAAGTTCATCTTACCATTATCATCTGAAAAAATACGCATATTGACGATTTTACGCACCGCATAATCCAAATCTTCCTGCTGGTCATCTGGTCCCACGCCAACCAATAATAGAAGTCCTTGGTCTATCGCACCAACAGTAGCCTCATCGATGCTTACGGCTGCACGCTTGACACGTTGCATCACAATTTTCATTTTAATTACCTTTCTTAGACGAAAGACCCCCAATAGTGAACAAAACTACTGGGAGTCTGTGCTTTATTTAACAGAAAACATCACCCATTTGTTCGCTTAACAGAATAAACATCTGGAATGATTTTGATTTTATCAACCACGCTTGTCAGAGCTGTTAGATTAGGAATAGCAAAGCTAATATGGATATTAGCAAACTTCATATCCTTAGTTGGTTGGGCATTGACGGTTGATACGTTTTTTGTCGCATTTGACACGACTTGTAGCACGTCATTGAGCAATCCTGAACGGTTCAAGCCGTAAATATCAATTTCCGCCAAGTAGTCATTGCTTGAATTAGCATCGTCCCACTCCACTTCAATTAAACGTTCTTCATAGCCCTCTTGGCTCTTGATATTATGGCAATCAGCACGGTGAATGGCAACCCCGCGACCTTTTGTAATGTAGCCTTCGATAGGATCACCTGGTACAGGATTACAACATTTTGCGATACGCATCAGCAAACCTGACGCCCCTTGAATAATCACGCCATTTTCACTGCGAACCTTCAAAACATCGCGGTTTTCAGTCTTGACTTCGCCGCCTTTCATCAATTCTTCGGCTTCGGCTTTGGCTCTCGCACGCTCTTCCTCACGACGTTCTTTTTCAGTCAGGCGATTAAAGACAGCAACGGCGCTGATTTCGCCAAATCCAACAGCTGCATACAAGGCTTCCTCACTGCGCACACTAAAACGTGGCAAAATCGCTTCGATATGCTTTTTATCTAGATATTTATTAGCAACGTAACCATGGTCTTGAAAATAATCCACCAACAACTCACGACCTTTATTGGTCGAGAGTTCCTTGTCTTGGTTTTTCAAAAATTGACGAATACGATTGCGAGCTTTGTTGGTCTTAACAATCTTAATCCAGTCACGGCTAGGCCCAAATGAATTTTGATTGGTGACAATTTCAACGACATCACCTGTTTTTAATTTAGCCGTCAAGGGAACCATGCGTCCATTAACCTTGGCACCAACTGCCTTTTCACCTACTTGTGTGTGGATAGCGTAGGCAAAATCAATCGGACCAGAATCTTTTGGCAATTCTTGCACGGCACCTGTCGGTGTAAAGACGTAAATGCGCTCTGAGAAAATATCTTCCTTAACAGAATCCACAAAGTCAATGGCATCACCGTTTGAAGCGTCTTGCAATTCCACAAGCTCTTTAATCCAGCTCATGCCGACCGCTTGTTCTTGCTTGTCAACCTTGCCTTTGATTCCTTTTTTATAAGCCCAGTGAGCAGCTACACCATATTCGGCGACTTGGTGCATTTCCTTGGTTCTAATTTGGATTTCAATGGGACCTTTTGGACCATAAACAGTGGTATGGATTGATTGATAACCATTTGACTTTGGAGCCGCAATGTAGTCTTTGAAACGTCCTGGCATTGGGCGCCACAATTCGTGAATGTAACCCACCATGGCATAAACATCGCTTGGTGTTTCCATGATGCAACGAATGGCAATCAGATCATAAATCTGATCAAAGCGTTTCTTTTTGTCACGCATCTTGCGGTAAATTGAGTAAATGTGTTTTGGACGTCCATAAACATCGCCGTAAAGCCCTTGTTCTTGCGTGTAGTCCTTGATTTTCTTGACAATCTCGTCAACCAAGGCTTCTCTTTCACGACGTTTTTCCTTCATCATGTGAGAAATCTTGTAAAACTCGACTTCATTAAGGTAACGAAAAGACAAATCTTCCAATTCCCACTTGATACGGCTAATCCCTAAACGGTGTGCCAAAGGTGCGTAAATTTCCATGGTTTCACGCGAAATGCGTTCCTGCTTATCCTTACGTAAGTGTTTCAACGTACGCATATTGTGTAGCCTGTCTGCCAATTTGACCAAGATAACGCGAATATCTTTTGACATCGCCATCAGCATTTTACGATGGTTCTCTGCCAATTGTTCTTCGTGTGATTTGTATTCAACCTTACCAAGCTTGGTCACTCCATCCACGATATCACGCACATCGCGTCCAAATTCTTTTTCAATGTCTTCCAAAGTCAACTCGGTATCTTCTACCACATCGTGCAAGAAACCACAAGCCACTGTTACCGCATCCAAATGAAGTTCCGCTAAAATGCCCGCTACTTGGATCGGGTGAATGATATAAGGCTCACCAGATTGTCTGACTTGGTAAAAATGAGCTTTAGTAGCATAATCCAACGCCTTTTGGACCATTTGAACATCAGATTCGCTCATGTACTGAGCTGTCAGCTCAACGACTTCTTCTCCTGTTAAATTTACATTTTTTGCCATAATGACCTCTTCTTACGCATACAGATTGTTGATATTGTCTATTATTTTAACATTAAATACCCTAAAATACCAACTCATCTGCCGTAAAAATCACGGCATCTCTAGCATTAATTATGGGTCAAAACAATCTCAACAGAAAATTCGTCGTAGCGGTGTTTACTGATAGAATATTCAAAAGCCACACCTGTATTTAAATAACCTGTTTGAACCGCAACTGCCACAGGATCGCCGCTTTCCAAATCCAAATAATGTGCTTCCGTATCTGTTGCACGGCGAACCGTAATCGTACGGTGACCTGATTGGATTTTCAAACCCAAATCATTCTCAATGTAATCATAAATCGAATGCTCAACTTGCTCTAAGCGCAATCCTGTAATCAAATCGATAGGCATATAAGTTTCTTCGATGACAGTAGGCTTATCATTCACAAAACGCACGCGATTGATTTTGTAAACAAAGCTGGTTTCTTTGATTTTCAATTTATCAGCAATTTCAGGTGTTGCTTTCACCACTGAAAAATCCAAAACTCGACTAGTAATCGTTTTATCAGGATAAAAAGCTGTCGTCCCCATCATCTGAATATCCATCAGCATTTTTTCCATCTTTTCAACTGGTAAATCCATGACAAAAGTCCCAGCCCCACGACGTTTGTAAATCAAACCTTCCGCCACCAAAATATCCAGAGCTTTTTTAACCGTCATTTTACTCACATTGTAGTACTCACAAAAATCACGTTCAAAAGGCAACTGCTCATTTGGCTTATAAAACCCTTCTAAAATTTTCTTTCGGACATCGTTTGCAATAAGATTGTATTTTTCCATAATTTTCCCTTCTTTCAAGCCTTGACACGTCGTTGACAAGTTTGCCAACTTAACTTGACAAACTTGTCAACCCATCAGATGTTAGACGCTAATATAACTAACTTTTTCTCGTTGACACAAGTAAAACATCTTGTCACAGGTTGTTGACAAGATAACAGAAAAGAAATCCATACGGATTTCCTGTTTTATTATAAAAAGTAGAACAAACCAAAGATGCGTATTAGTCTTCGTTAGGATGGCTCACAATCATCTCTAATTGCCCATCAAATGACCATTCTTTCACGTCATTTGGCAAGATAAAGTGATCACCTTTTTTCAGATCATAGACACGACCATCAACAGTCAATTGCCCCTGACCAGACAGGACACTAAGCAACAAATAAGGAACAGTTTGCGTGAAATCGACCAAGCCTGTAACTTCCCAACGGTAAACAGAAAAGAATTTGTTTGATACCAACAAGGTTGATTCCAAATGGTCAACTGCCATCGTTGCTGGCGTGCTGTTTGCTGGTTTCCCAATAGTTAACACATCAATTGACTTATCAATGTGAAGCTTTCTTAAATTGCCTTGGGCGTCACGACGATTAAAATCGTACACACGATAAGTTGTATCACTGGATTGTTGTGTTTCTAAAATCAAGATCCCCTTACCAATCGCGTGCATCGTCCCACTTGGAACATAGAAGAAATCACCAGCCTTAACAGGGATTTTTGTTAACAAATCATCCCAGCGACCTTCTTCAATCCATTGGCGTAACTCTTCTTTTGACTTGGCATTATGACCGTATATAATCTCAGCTCCTTCATCTGCTGCAATGATATACCAGCATTCTGTTTTACCAAGTTCGCCTTCGTGAGCTAAAGCAAAAGCGTCATCAGGGTGAACTTGAACACTAAGCCAGTCATTAGCATCCAAAATCTTGATTAACAAAGGAAAAACTTCTGATTTTGGGTGGCCAAAAAGCTCTTTGTGCTCGCGATACAATTGATCTAAGCCTTCGCCTTCGTAAATACCATTTTTGATAACCGAAACCCCATTTGGGTGAGCTGAGATTGCCCAATACTCACCCGTTGTTTCAGTTGGAATATCATAACCAAAGGCCTCACGAAGCTTCGTGCCTCCCCAAATTTTATCATGCATTTGCGATTTTAAAAATAACGGTTCTGACATAAATGCCTGCCTCCTCCAAGTCCATTCCTTACTGTACGTTTTATTTTAATAAGGTCCTAATGTATAGACCAATATTCCAATAATACCTTTATTATAACGCAGAATCCTCTTGTTTGTCTAGCATTCTTAAGAATGGATACCAAATAAATCCTACAAGTATAAAATCGACAATTTGGAGAAGTCCTCCTGCTAGCGAATTGGTTGCAATTATACCACTAAAGAATATTGGGACAGTCCAAGGTACAGACACACCTGTTGGAGCAGGCACGATCCCAATGGCCATAACAAAATAATTAAATGCTGTAACAATGATTGGAGCAATGACCCAAGGAATAAGAATCGTTGCATTTAGTACAATTGGTAAACCAAAGATAACAGGCTCGTTAACATTGAATATTCCTGCACCTAACGCTAAACGACCAACATCACGATATTGTTTCTTTCGCAAGAAGAATGCCATAATAATGACAACTGCCAAAGTCATACCTGAGCCACCTAAACCAACTGTAAATACCTCCATGAAAGGTTTTGTAATAATATGAGGAAGATGCTCACCTGCTTTGTAGGCTTCCAAGTTTTCGAACATTAGAGTATTCCAAACGGGATCCATTACCGAATTTACAAGAATTTGTCCATGAAGTCCGAAAAACCATAAGAATTGAATAAAGAAGATAGCAAGCAACGTTGCCCAAATACTACTTCCCAAACCAACTAACGGAACTTGAATAATATTATAAATAACATCATGAAGATTGGTATTTAAACCAACTGTCACAATAGCATTGATAGCGGTAAAAATAGATAAAGTTAATATAGATGGAATCAATACGGCAAATGATTTAGCAACTGCAGGTGGAACGCTATCAGGCATTTTTATTTGCCAACCTTTTCGGCTAGTTCTACTATAAATCTCAGCTGCTATAAAAGATACAATCATTCCAAGAAACATCCCTTTAGCACCAAGTCGATCAAGACTTAAAACATTCGAAATCGTTTCACCACTATCGCTTGTGACAAAAAATGGTGTCAATATAAGGAAACTTGCAAATGAAATAGCACCCCCAAAAATACCTTCCACATCATAAGATTTTGATAAATAATAACCAATACCAAAAGTAACAAAGACAGTCATAATAGACATGGTTGCACTTTGACCACTACCTAACAGTTCGTTCAAAAGCGCTTTCATTTCGTCGTTTAAAAAAAGGAAGATTACAAATAACCACAACAATCGAGCCAAACATGGTTAAAGGAAACGCCAACATAAAAGCATCTCTTAAAATTGATAGATATCGATTTGATGCTAATTTGTTTGCTACAGGTAAGAGCTTGTCGCTAATACTATCCAGAAATTTGTTCATAACTACGCCTCTTTCTTCTAATTTTATCTTTACAGTGTAAGTATAAAATATTCCCGCTTAAAAGTCTAGTATTTTTAAATATAAATATTGTTTTTTGTATTTAAAAAGTATATAATTTTATTAAAAATAAAATGAGGTGAAGCTTATGGTAACTTACACATTTCCAAATCATTTTTGGTGGGGTGCTGCTACATCAGGACCTCAAAGCGAAGGACGTTTCAATAAAAAACACGCTAATATGTTTGACTATTGGTATGAAATTGAACCTGAGGTATTTTATAACCATGTAGGACCTGATACAGCCTCAAACTTTTATAATAGCTATAAAGAAGATATTGCTTTAATGAAAAAAGTTGGGCTTAATAGTGTTCGTACCTCTATTCAATGGACCCGTCTAATCGATGACCTTGAAACAAATACCGTTAATCAAGAGGCACTAGAATTCTATAATAATGTCATCGACTGCTTCATCGAAAATGGCATTCGTCCCATTATGAATTTGCATCACTTCGATCTACCTGTTGAGCTTTATCACAGATATGGAGGGTGGGAAGCACGCCATGTCGTAGATCTTTATGTTGGCTTTGCAGAACAAGCGTTTAAGGCTTTTGGCGATCGCGTTAAAGATTGGACAACACACAATGAACCAATGGTTGTTGTTGACGGAGAATACCTTTATCAATTTCATTACCCTAAATTAGTTGATGGTAAAAAAGCAGTTCAAGTTGCATATAACTTAAATATTGCTTCTGCAAAAGCTATCGCTAAATTTAAAGAGCTTGGTTTAGATAAAGACGGTGGACGAATTGGTACAATTTTAAATTTAACACCTACTTACTCTGCCTCTAATTCCAAAGAAGATTTAGCCGCAGCACACTTTGCTGAACTTTGGAACAACAAAATGTTCCTTGAACCTGCTATCAATGGAGAATTTCCAAAAGAACTCGAAGAGATTCTAACAAATGATGGGGTTATTTGGCAAACAGAACTTGGAGATTCTGACATCCTTAAAGCAAATACTGTGGACTTTTTAGGAGTTAATTTTTATCACCCCAATCGTGTAAAAGCACCTGATATTGCGCCGAATTCTGTAGGCGATTGGTTACCAAACCGTTACTACGATGAATACAAAATGCCTGGTCGTCGTATGAATATTGATAAAGGATGGGAAATTTATCCAGAAGCTATTTACGACATCGCTGTCAATATTCGAGATAATTATAAGAACATTCCTTGGTTTGTTTCTGAAAATGGGATGGGGGTTTCTCATGAGGAACGTTTCATGGACGAAAATGGGCAAATTCAGGATGACTATCGTATTGACTTTATCAAAGAACATCTTGCTTGTCTTCACCGAGGAATCAAGGAAGGTTCAAATTGTTTTGGATATCACCTTTGGACACCAATTGATTGTTGGTCTTGGGTGAATGCTTATCGTAATCGCTATGGATTTATATCAAATAATATTCATACACAAGTCAAAACAATTAAAAAATCTGGTGAGTGGTTCAAACAAGTTACTGTTGACAACGGATTTAATGAGTAGTCAATACCCCTAAAGGTTTACAGCGCATCTGATCCTTTAGGGGTATTTTAAAATCTATAGTTCCCCTCTTCCTTGTCTATCTCAGTCCTTTATGTTACATTTTTAGGTAGACTATTGAAAGGTACATTGCGATGTTAGATCAAAAGAGACAATCACTCTTATATGTTGTTTATATTAGTTTAAGTGGCAATACCAAGAGCTTTGCCAAGCGTTTTAGGGAGCATTTGCTGAGTCAGTATGACTTACAGACAGAAGAAATCAATGTTAAAGACCTTAATCATGATACTTTCCCTATTACAGAACCTTTTGTCGCCATTTTGCCAACTTATTTAGAGGGAGGAAACGGCATTGATACAGGCGATGTGGAAATTTTAACCAATCCTTTGGGGGATTTCATCGCTGCACACGGCAATGATAAGCACTGCATTGGTATTATTGGCTCTGGAAACCGCAATTTCAACGAGCAGTATTGCCTGACAGCCAAACAATACGCCAAACGTTTTGGTTTCCCAATGTTAGGTGATTTTGAATTACGTGGGACCGGTGCAGATGTGGAACGTCTTGCCAAAATTACCATGAAGCGATTAGCCCAAGTCAGCCAAGCCCATTAGCCAAATCTTCTACCAAACGGAAAAGTCATGGTATAATGGTAATGAGCTTATTTTATAAGCTGATTAGATATTATTGGAGATCATTATGCAAACAACAGTTGATTACATTACAAAACTCACGAATATTCCATCACCTACTGGCTACACTAGCCACATCATGAATTACCTCATTGCTGAATTGGAAAGTTTTGGTTACGTTCCAACTCGTACCAATAAAGGGGGTGTCATGGTTAGCGTGACAGGAAAAGACGATAACAAACACCGCATCGTGACCGCTCACCTTGATACACTTGGTGCCATGGTTCGTGCCATCAAACCAGACGGTCGCCTAAAAATGGACCTTATCGGTGGCTTTGTTTACAATGCGATCGAAGGGGAAAACTGTATTGTCCATGTGGCTAAAAACGGCAAACAAATCAGCGGAACCATTCTCATGCACCAAACATCTGTCCACGTTTACAAAGATGCTGGTACAGCCGAACGCAACCAAGCCAATATGGAAATCCGTTTGGATGAGAAAGTCACTTCTGAAGCAGAAACACGCGCTTTGGGCATTGAAGTCGGTGATTTCATCTCATTTGACCCTCGTGTGGTTGTCACAGAATCAGGTTTCATCAAATCACGTCACTTAGATGATAAAGTTTCAGCAGCCATTCTCATCAAACTGCTTAAAACCTACAAGGAAGAAAATATCGCCTTACCATACACAACCCACTTCTATTTCTCAGCATTTGAAGAATTAGGACACGGTGCCAACTCAAGTATCCCAGCTGAAACTGTTGAATACCTTGCCGTTGACATGGGAGCCATGGGAGATGATCAACAAACAGACGAATACAGTGTATCAATCTGTGTCAAAGATGCTTCAGGACCTTACCATTACGAATTGCGTCAACACTTGGTCCATTTGGCTGAAGAAAATAAAATTCCTTATAAATTGGATATTTACCCATACTACGGCAGTGACGCTTCAGCAGCTCTTCGCGCAGGCGCTGAGGTCAAACACGCTCTATTTGGTGCAGGTATCGAATCAAGCCACTCATACGAACGTACGCACATCGATTCTGTTCAAGCAACCGAACGCCTCGTTGATGCTTACCTAAAAAGCCCAATTATTGATTAACATAGCAAAAAGGAAGATGACAACATCTTCCTTTTATTTTTGCTCATTAAAACTCAATATCAACCGCAATACCAAAGTGGTCGCTCACAATTGGTGAAGCACCGCCGTCAAATACAACCACAGACGACAAGACATCAATATCTTTACTTGTAAAGACGTGATCAACTTTTAGAGACTGCTTATTCCCTTCCCAACCGTCGATATCTTCGATGATGGTGTGATCACCTTGAATGACTTTTGCTACCTTGTGGCTATCTTGCAACTCAAGCGGGCTCTTTAAAACCATGTCATAACCAGCAGTATCTGTCGGGTTATTAAAATCTCCCATGAGCACCATTGGTTTTGGATAATCACTCAAAGCGGTTTCCAGCTTGTTCCATTCTTCTTCGAAGCCTTTGCCAAACCAAGACATATGCAAACTAACAACTGTAATAGGCTTTCCATCGGCTTTGGTTTCACCAACAAGGACACGTCGTGTGTGATAATCCGTTTCATCGTCCACATCAGACACTAAAACATCTTTGACTTTCAGTGGCTCTTTTGACAAGATAACAACACCCTCATTGTATTTGTCATAACCGATATGATTATAAGCCCAAGACCAGTAATAATGTCTGCCTTGGCTCTTAAGATAATTGACTAATTGTAGGGCATAATTGTCACGATGGAGTTCTGGACTACCTGGTAATTCCTCATACCCTTCAATCTCTTTGGTTAATAAACCACGAATATCTTGATTGATTTCTTGCAAACAAATCACATCATAATCTTCAATGTAAATGTGCTCCGCCAAATCGAATAATTTCTTTAATGAATTTGCCTCTAACCAAGAATGCGTATTAAGCGTTAAAAATTTAGCCATGTCTTTCTCCCCAAAAATCAAAGGAGAGTCCTCGATTCTTATCTTAGACTCTCTTTGCTTATTAGATATTCTAATCTTATAATTCTACTTTAGCAACCACTGTGTTGGCTTTTTGTTTACCAACTTTTGTCAAGGTTACTGATTTGATTTCAGCAGTATTTGTAAAGGCAACGATAACAGTTGTTTCACGTCCTGCAGATTCGATAGCTGCTAGGTCTGCTACTACAAGAAGATCGCCAGCTTTCACACGTTGACCTTCAGCCACTTTAACAGAGAATGGCACACCGTTAAGGGCTACTGTATCCAAACCAATGTGAACAAGCACTTCAAGTCCGTTATCTGTCAACAAACCAAAGGCGTGTTTTGTTGGGAAGACACTTGTCACGATACCTGATACAGGAGAGAAGATGTTACCATTTTCAGGTTCCACGATGAAACCATCACCCATCATTTTACCTGCAAAGACAGGGTCTTTAACGTCTGTGATTGGTCGTACTTCACCATCAACGATAGATTCAACCATTTCAACAGCACCTTTATAAGATACTTGAGTAACGTCGTGACCTTCTACTTCTGAAAAATCAATTTTTGGAACTTCAGCACCTGAGTCTAGGAAGTCTTGGATATCAGATTTCAAGATATCAGCTTTTGGTCCGTAAACCGCTTGAACACCATTACCTTTGATAATCAAGCCCATCGCACCAGCTTTTTTCCAAGTTTCTTCGTCACCGACTTTAGCAATATCTTTAACAGTTACACGAAGACGCGTCATACAAGCATCTACATCTTCAATGTTTTCACGTCCACCAAGAAGGTTGATGATTTGGATAACTTGAGTATCTGCGTGACCGATAGTGCCACCGTTTGATGAATCACCTGATGCTGCTGCATCTTCAGAATCCATATCGTCGTAGTTACCGTTACGACCTGGAGTTGCGTAGTTAAATTTCTTAATCATGAAGTCTGCGATGAAGTACATCAACACACCTGACAAGATTGAGCAAATAACAAAGTTGAATAAGTCGCCACCAAGTCCTGCTTTAATAGCCATCGGTGTACGTGTTAGCAATTCGATATTACCGAATGAGTGAAGACGTAGGTTTACCAAGTCAGCCAATGCAAATGTCAAACCTTGTACCACTGCATACACAACGTAAAGTGGCATCGCAACGAACATGAACATGTACTCGATTGGCTCAGTTACACCTGTTAGGAAAGTTGCTGCTGCTGTTGAGATAAACATAGCAGAGTATTTTTTCTTCTTGTCTGGGTCAACATTACGGTACATTGCATAAGCAACCCCCATCAAAGTACCAGTTGCACCAATCATTTGTCCAACTTTGAAACGAGCTGGAACAACTGTTGCAAGAAGGTTTTGGTATTCTGTTACATTAGAACCTTTAAGGTTGATAAGGTCAGTTACCCATGCCAACCAAAGTGGGTCTTGTCCAAATACTTCTGCACCTTGTTGAGCACCTGTAAGGATAACGTAAGTACCACCAAGAGAAGTGTAGTTCATTGGGATTGTAATCATGTGGTGCAAACCAAATGGTAGAAGCAAACGCTCTAACGTACCATACAAGAATGGCGCCAAGAATGGAGCAGAATCTTGTGATGATGCAATCCATGTACCAAATCCATTGATACCTGATTGGATGATTGGCCAAACAACAGCCATGATCAAACCAACGATTATTGCACGGAAGATAACGACAAATGGAACAAAACGTTTTCCGTTAAAGAATGACAAAACATCTGGCAATTTACGGTAGTTGTAGTATTTGTTGTAAGCTGTTGCCCCTACAAAACCTGAGATGATTCCGACAAAGACACCCATGTTAAGAGCAGGTTGTCCAAGAATGTCAACGAAATAGTCAGAAACAAGCATTGGTGAACCAAGAACGTTGTGAACCACACTTGTTCCATCTTCAATCATATCAAGGGTAACACCATAAACGTGACCTGTGATAAGATTGATCAAAATAAATGCAATACCAGCTGCGAACGCACCACCTGCACGCTCCTTAGCCCAGCTACCCCCGATAGCTAATGCAAAGAGAATGTGAAGGTTATTGATAATTCCCCAACCAATTTGGGCAATAACGTTACCAACAGTTGCTAAGATAGCTGAGTCGGCATTGATCAGAGGAAGTGAGTTTCCGATACTAACCATCAACCCTGCTGCTGGCATAACAGCAATAACAACCATCAAGCATTTACCGAACTTTTGCCAAAATTCAAAGCTGGTTAACTTTTGAAATGCTTTCTTCATGTAATAACTCCTTAAACCTTTTTGCTAATAAACCAATTGCTTTTTGACTTAAAAAAATAATGCCATCTATTTTTCCATTTAAAAAGAGATTGATTTGCGCTTAAAGCTACGCAAACGTTTGCGTTGCTTTGATGATTTTATTATAGCACGTATTTTCATTTTGTAAAGCGTTTTCTGAATTTTTTTAAAAAAAGCTTTTTAGAACTTGAAAACAGTTACAACTGTGCGCTTATCCTCTTTTAAGACAACCAAAAAAGCAAGGATATTTCGACCTTATTTGCTTAATTAAAAATATATTAAAACACCACTAGATAACTAGTGATGCCTGTCAAATAATAATAAGGCCTACTAGAAACACTCTAGTCGAGAACCTTAGACCTTACAAATCATTTCTCTTGTCATACCTGCTACTGCATTAATTTAAAAATCGATCCATAATGCACCGAACCACCACCATGGTATTTATCTTAGGTATGACCTGTTAGTTTGAGCAAGTCAAGCGTCAAATTCTTTTACAAGTAATGATCTTTCATCTCTCCCTAGGAAAACCTAGTCCCCCTAACAATCGTTTTTTAGCATCGCCAAATCAAACAATTGTTGCATAAGTACTATCAGTAAATACTTATAAGAATACTATACCATAAAAAAAGTGAAATTTACAGAATTTTCAAATATGAAAATAAATTTTTTATTCTCACATCTGATAATCAGATGTTTTTAGTCATTTCTCGGTTATTCGGTTATAATGGTAAGAAAAGGAGGTTTTTGAGATGCGTTTTAAAGGATTGCTTTTGGCTTTTTTGCTACTTACTTTTCGTATTTGGCCATTTTAAAGAAATAATTATCAAAATCTGAGTGCAAAGGCTCAGATTTTTTCTATCAATCCAAAGGCTGCAAGACGCTCAGTCAGCAAATCAGCCAAGGTCGGATTGCCCACTTTTTTAACCATATCAATATAATCTTTGATAGGTGTCACACTTACCAAAGAGCCATTGAGGTAATCAAGTACTTGTCGCAAAAAGGTCAAGACGCTCAAGGCAAACATATCTTGATAAGTCAGCAAAGCTTCCAATTTTTCCATAAAATAAGGAATGTGATGCAACTCACGCCGCTCAATTAAGGCAAACATGATATTTAAAAAGATCAACTCAGCTGTCTTTCTGTGCTGAGGCAAGGTTTGGTAAAAGCTGTCCCGCTCAGCAAAGGCTTTACCCAGAAAAATCAAATCCTTACTAGACAAGATAGACATGGTATTGCCAAACAAGTAGAGTTCGTATTCTGTCCACTCCTCGATGCCATAGAGATAATCTGTCAAAAAAGCCTTGTCTGCTTCTGAAATCGCATAAACTGGGTCAAGCGACTGAATAGCACTAGCCACATCGATGGCATTCAAACGCGTGTAAACATCGGTATCTGCCACATCATGTATCAAAGCTTTTAAACCATCAACATCACCTGTCAATTGAAGCATCGCAATTTGCTTGCCTTTAGAAAAGAAGGGGCTCTCTTGGTAATGGTTAAGAGCGTGGCCAAATTCTGCTAAACTCATGTGAATGCCAGACAGCGCAACCAACAACTTATCTGCCGCAATCATGGTCTGCCCATTTTCAAATTTAGAGAGTTGGGAAAGGGATAATTGTTGGTTAGCAACGTCTTTTAATTTCAAACCACGCGCTAAGCGTAATTCCCGATACAATTCCCCAATCTGCAGGAATTCTTTATCATCCAATACCCTCACCTCCATCTGCAAACCTTATCATGTGTCATATTTGTCCTATTATATCAAATTTTAAGGGAAAAACTAAAAAAAAGAAGCTAAGAGAAACCTCTTAACTTCTTTATCGAGTAAAATCTGACTAGAGTGGATAATTAGAAGCCACCCATCATTGATGGATCCATACCTGGAGCAGGTTGTGCTGGAGCAGCAGGTTCCGGTTTGTTAGCCACGACAGCTTCTGTCGTCAAAATCAAACTAGCAACAGAGGCAGCGTTTTGAAGAGCTGAACGTGTTACTTTCACTGGGTCGATGATACCAGCTTCAACCATATCTACCCATTCACCGTTAGCAGCGTTGAAACCTGTACCAAGTGATTCATTTTTCAAACGTTCAATGACAACTGAACCTTCGTAACCAGCGTTTGTTGCAATTTGACGAACAGGTTCTTCCAAGGCACGAAGTACGATGTTACGTCCTGTTGCTTCGTCACCTTCCAATTCAAGTTCTGCAACTTTTGAAATGACATTAACAAGTGCTGTACCACCACCAGCAACGATACCTTCTTCAACGGCAGCACGTGTCGCGTTAAGGGCATCTTCAATACGCAATTTCATTTCTTTCAATTCTGTTTCTGTTGCAGCGCCGACTTTAATTACGGCAACACCACCTGCTAATTTAGCAAGACGTTCTTGCAATTTTTCACGGTCAAATTCAGATGTTGTTGCAGCCAATTGTGATTTAATTACATTGACACGGTCAGCAATAGCAGCGCTATCACCAGCACCTTCCACTATAACTGTACTGTCTTTATCAACGGTTACTTTAGCGGCTTGTCCAAGAGCAGTCATGTTTGCGTCTTTCAACTCAAGACCAAGGTCTTCAGTAATCACTGTACCACCTGTCAAGATAGCAATATCTTCAAGCATGGCTTTACGACGATCACCAAAGCCTGGTGCTTTAACCGCTACGACATTAAAGGTACCACGGATTTTGTTAAGAACAAGTGTTGGAAGAGCTTCACCATCGATATCATCGGCAATAATAAGAAGCGGACGGCTTGTTTTCAAGACTTCTTCAAGCAATGGCAAGATGTCTTGAATATTTGAGATTTTCTTATCGGTAATCAAGATATAAGGGTTGTCAAGTTCAGCAACCATTTTTTCATTGTCAGTTACCATATATTGTGACAAGTAACCACGGTCAAATTGCATCCCTTCAACCACGTCAAGTTCTGTTTCCATACCACGTGATTCTTCGATTGTGATAACACCGTCATTACCAACTTTTTCCATAGCTTCTGAGATGTATTCACCAACTTTTTCAGAACGTGATGATACGGCAGCAACTTGGGCAATTGCTTCCTTGTTAGCAACTGGTTGTGCAATTGATTTCAAAGCATCGACAGCTACTGAAACCGCAGATTCGATACCGCGACGAATACCAATTGGATTTGCTCCTGCAGTCACGTTTTTAAGACCTTCACGCACGATAGCTTGTGTTAAAACAGTCGCAGTTGTTGTACCATCACCAGCGATATCATTTGTTTTAGAGGCAACTTCTGATACCAATTTAGCACCCATATTTTCAAAATGGTCTTCTAATTCGATTTCTTTGGCGATTGTCACACCATCATTCGTGATCAATGGTGAACCAAATGATTTTTCAAGTACCACATTGCGTCCTTTAGGACCTAAGGTTACTTTCACCGTATCTGCTAAAATATCAACCCCGCGTACCATACTTTCACGCGCATCTGATGAAAATTTAATATCTTTAACCATAATATATCCCTCTTTTAACTTTAATAGATTAACGTACCACTGACGTTTTTATTAAGCTAATACCGCTAAAATTTCTGCTTCACGAACAATCATGACTTTGTCGTCACCATCTTTGACTTCAATTCCAGAACCATGTTCAATAAGAACCTTGTCACCGGCAGCAACACTTGGTGCTACCAATTCACCAGTCAACGTACGGCTACCTTCACCGACAGACACAACAGTCGCTACTTGTGTTCTTTCTTTACTTACTCCAGCTAGGACAAGACCACCAACGGTTTGTTCTTTTTCTTCTTCGACTTTTAAAACAACACGATCTCCTAATGGTTTTAACATGCCTTTTGCCTCCAAATTTCTTATTTATCCTGAGAAATAGAAACCTAAATCTCAAATTAGCACTCTACACTCTTTAGTGCTAACTCATTACAATAACTATTTTAGCACTTGGTCAGAAATAGTCAAGAAAAAAACTCAATTTCTAAAAAATAAGTCAAGCAGTTATTTGAGCATTGAAAAAGTTCCTAGCTGGGAGATTATCAG
Organism: Streptococcus alactolyticus; assembly: GCF_042649785.1. Lineage (NCBI taxonomy): Bacteria > Bacillati > Bacillota > Bacilli > Lactobacillales > Streptococcaceae > Streptococcus > Streptococcus alactolyticus. The sequence continues at coordinate 90,202 of NZ_JBHRZX010000037.1, forward strand.
CATTTTTTACTTTTAGCTACATTTGTAGCATTACAGTTTTCCTATAATGGTTTGATTTTATTAGTTTTCATGGATATCTTTTTTTCGTATACAGATTTTTATACTTTTCGTGAGAAGAGATCATGGCTATTCTTTATTTTAGCAAACTTTGGCGCTCTTTTATTGTCAAATTACGATGTTCTATCATTATTAGTCCGTACTCCTGAATTAGATGTCTATATTGATGTTTTTCCTTCAAGTACACGTTTAGCCATTCTTTTTATAAAAAAATTGCTTGGTTTCGTTAAATATTATTTTTCGTATTATTCAGGAGTCTTTAACTAATTCTTTAAGGTATGGTCGAGCAACTGAAGTTCAAATTACTATGATTGAAAATCTTAATCGATGGCTCACTTTATTTTTTATAGTGGTCAGTTTGGGGTTGCTAATGTCATATTTTTTTCATGAAACCAATCTCCTTCTATTTGTTATAGGATGCGTTCTAATTTTTATTGGCGCTATTGGTATGTTATTATTTGGCTATGGTATTTATCGTGGAAAACAAAATATTGAAAAAGTGATAGGAGACCTTGAATTTAGGTTGCAATCATATCAAAAGTAGTTTATTTTTCCCCTTGACATAATATTGAAAAAGTTCCTAAACCTCTAAAATAGCAAACCAATCACGAACTACTGTCTCTTTTTTTAACTTCTGATTTCTAGCATATATGACAAATAAAAGTATTGCAAAAAAAGATTAGACAAGCAAAAAATTTGTTCAGGTGAACTGGGAATAATACTAATCTTTTCTAATAAAGAGCGACTCAAACCATTATTGATAATATATTTAGTCGCTGCTAAATAAACCGAACTATAAAATAAAACAGCTAAAAAATTAATGATAATCAGAATAAATTTAGCCAAATCAATATTTCTTAGACTTTTCATCACTGCCATCCTGTTAAGTCAAAATTACATACAGTCTCACTAGTCATAAATTCAACAGGAATAATAATCTCCTTATCCACTGACCTTTGTTTAAGTAAAGAATATCCTGTCTGTATAGCTCTTTTCCCCATGGTCAAAGGGGATTGGGCTACTGTTGCTTGAATTGAATTTGTTGTAGCTAATAGGTTCTTCATATCAGGGGAACCATCAACACCGTAGATTTTTATTGGAGTGCCTATATGTTTATTTTCAATTGCTGCTAGAGCACCGATAGCTACTTGATCATTAAGTGCCATTACTGTATCAAATTCCATACCTGAAGTAATTACAGATTCTACTTGCGGCATAGCAATTTCTGTTTGTCCTAAACAATCTCTTCGTTCAATCACTTGATAAGCGTCATTTCCTTCTATTGTATCTAAAAATCCATTGATACGTTCCACGGCAGATACCGCATCATTGTGCTCTAGTAACAAAATCTTAGCGTTAGATTTTATCTGCATTAAATTTTGAGCACATAGAACACCAGCTTGATAATTATCTGATACAATGGTCGTATCTACTGAAGAATCGTCTGATAATTGACTATCTACAACAACGATTTTAATACCGGCTTTTTTAGCATCCTTTAAAGCTTTTATCAATTTTGGACTATTAGCGCTAACAGGATTGATAATAATGATATCAACTTCTTTTTGGATAAATGAGTCAATTTGTTGTTTTTGTTTATCTACATCTAGAGCGGGATCTCTAGTGTACAAAATATCATTATTCTCTTTAACAACCTTTTCAATTTCGTTGTTTAATACCTTATAAAAATCATTATTCATCGTCATATAGGTGGCACCAATTTTGATGCGACTCGAATTTGAGGGAAATATTTTATAATTTAAATAAGAGCCAATTACTATCAAAAAACCAAAGATGGCGCTCACTAAAATACCTAAATTTTTTTGTTTTTTCATTCTATACCTTTTCAATAATCTCTGAAAAACCAATAATTATTTTATCTTAATTATAACATTTTTAAATTGTATATACAATTCAGTCAAAAAGTATAGATAACACTTAAACTTCAACTATCATCCAACAAAAAACAGCCCAAGTCAAAAACTTGAACTGTTTCATATTAAAACGGGAGTTCCTCTTCTTCTAGTACGAGGTCGGCTAGGTTGTTTGGGGTGTTGTTTTCTCGCATGGCACGTTTGGTGCGGCTTTCTAGTTACTGGAAAGAATGACATAGGACTTCGGTCACGTACTGCGTCTGTCCATTTTTATCGTATTTGCGTGTGCGAAGTTCGCCATCGACTGATATGAGGCTACCTTTTCCCGCGTAAGACGTTAGGGTTTCTGCCAAACGTCCCCAAACCACAAGGGAAATAAAATCCGCATCACGTTCCCCATTTTGCGATTTAAATCGTCTATTAACTGCCAAAGTCACGCGTGTGACTGATTTATCGTTTGGTGTTGTCACCAGCTCTGGTTGTACAGTCAGGCGACCAATCATAATAACTTTATTGTACATAAGCTTCCTCCTATCTTATTATTCGAAAAACAAGAGAAAAAAGAGCTGGAAACTCCGACTCCTTTCATTACTATTGAGCTTTCCAGTGTTTTTCTGGATCAAAGGCTTCGCCAACCACTGCTGTATCATCCAATTCAATGATCCCACGTTTTTGTGGCGCATTTGGAAGAGCCAATTCACGAGGTGAGCACATCATCCCAAAACTCTTTTCACCGCGAAGGGCACCTGGGAAAATCAAACTACCGTTTGGCATCATTGCACCTGGAAGAGCAACAATAGTTTTTAAGCCAACTGCTGCATTTGGCGCTCCTGCAACAATTTGAACGGTTTTATCATCTGAAATTTTCACTTGGCAAATATTCAAGTGGTCACTGTCTGAATGAGCAGCCATTTCTTTGATTTGACCAACGACAAATTTTGGTGATGGGTCATTTTCCAATTGCTCGCTGAAGTCTTCTTTTGTCAATTCAGCGTTAAGGGTTGCCACATCTTGGTCAGACAAGGTCACTTGACCCTTACCACTAATCGCAATCAAGCTTGACACATCAAAAATATTCCAAGCAACTGTTTCACCATTTTTTTCAAGAAATACGCGTGATACCTTGCCTTTGCGTTCGTAATCAAGCTTAGCACCCTTGCTATCTTTGACAATCACCATAAGGACATCACCGACGTGTTCTTTGTTGTACGTAAAAATCATTTTCTCTCCTATTTCAATTCAGCTAAAAAGCTGTTAATTTCTGCTCTGGTTTTGCGTAATTTGTTGACTAAACGCCCGATTTCTTTGCCATTTTCGGTCACTACAAAACTTGGAATACCAAAAATATCCCAGCGTTGTGCGACTTCCATAAATTCGTCACGATCAACACGGACAAAGGTAAATTCAGGATTTTCAGTTTCAATCTCTGGCATGACAGGATAGATAAATTGGCAATCTGGGCACCAATTTGCCGTAAAAAAGAAAACCACTTTGCCAGGTTTTTCCAAATAAGTCGCCATTTCTTCATAAGACGCTGGACTAATCATTTTTTCTCCTCCACATAGCTAATGTCACCCCTTTGGTGAACAAATCGAAAAGTACGACCATCTGTCAGGACAACACCACCTGTCGTTGTTGTTTTGTCAGACTCAAAATGATTCACATAAAGAACCAAAATAGAACCAAGCTGACTAAAACAATCACGCACTTCTCTTTTAACTCTTTCTTGCCGTTTCTTTTCCTGTTGCTTGCTTAACATTGTGCTAAAGGCGATAAGACCAGTCACTCCCACCACACTAGAGCCCAAAAGGAAACTGCTTTTTTTACTTATCATACGCTTTATTTTACCATTTTTATGCTAAAATAGAAAATATAGAATCGAGGTTTTTATGTCAGAATTATTTTCTAAAATAAAAGAAGTTACAGAACTTGATGGTATTGCAGGCTATGAGTACAACGTTCGAGACTTTTTACGTTCGAAAATCACGCCACTAGTTGATGACGTGCAAACAGATGGTCTGGGCGGTATTTTTGGAATCAAAAACTCTGATGCCAAAGAGGCTCCACGTATCATGGTGGCCTCTCACATGGACGAAGTCGGTTTTATGGTGAGCGACATCAAAGCAGATGGGACAATGCGTGCCGTGGGTATCGGCGGCTGGAACCCTTTGGTTTTGAGTTCGCAACGTTTTACCCTTTACACTCGTGAAGGTCGTGCCATTCCAGTTGTATCTGGTTCTGTTCCACCACATTTTCTTCGTGGGGCAAATGGCTCTGCATCACTTCCAAAAATCGATGACATTATTTTTGATGCTGGATTTGCAGACAAGGCAGAAGCAGAAAGCTTTGGTGTCCTTCCTGGTGATATCATTGTACCAAAATCAGAAACCATCCTTACGGCTAACCAAAAAAATGTGATTTCTAAAGCTTGGGATAATCGCTTTGGTATTTTAATGATGACTGAATTGCTCGAAAGCCTTAAAGGAAAACGCTTGGACAACACCCTTATCGCTGGGGCAAATGTTCAAGAAGAAGTTGGGCTGCGTGGGGCACACGTGTCAACAACCAAATTCAAACCTGAACTCTTCTTTGCCGTTGATTGTTCACCTGCGGGAGATATTTATGGCAACCAAGGTACAATTGGCGACGGAACCCTTTTCCGTTTCTACGACCCAGGCCACATCATGCTAAAAAATATGCGTGATTTCCTTTTGACAACTGCCGAAGAAGCTGGTATCAAATACCAATATTATCCTTCTAAAGGGGGAACAGACGCTGGTGCTGCCCACCTTCAAAATGAGGGTATCCCATCAACAACTATCGGTGTTTGTGCCCGTTACATTCACTCACACCAAACCCTTTACGCTATGGATGACTTCTTACAAGCCCAAGCCTTCTTACAAGCTATTGTTAACAAATTAGACCGCTCAACTGTTGATTTAATCAAAAATTATTAGAGAGGAATGAAGGAAGCATGAAAATTGGATTTATCGGAGTTGGTAAAATGGCCTCTGCCATTATCAACGGACTCAAGACAACATCGCATGACATTATCATTTCAGGGTCATCACTAGCTCGCTCACGCGAAATAGCTGAGCAGCTAAATGTAACGGCAGCACCATCACACCAAGAACTCATTGACCAAGTGGATTTGGTTGTCCTTGGTATCAAGCCACAAATGTTTGAACCTGTTCTTTCCGAACTTCATTTTCATCAACCTATTCTATCAATGGCTGCAGGTGTCACCTTGGAGCGTCTTGGCAAATTAACAAGCCCTGAACTGCCCTTGATTCGCATCATGCCAAATATCAACGCACAAATTTTAAAAAGTACAACGGCTATTTGCATCAATGAACACGTTTCTGAAGAACTGCTCACAAGCGCTAAAGAAATCACGGACAGTTTTGGTACAACATTTGACATACCAGAAAAAGATTTCGACACCTTTACAGCCCTTGCTGGTTCTAGTCCAGCCTACATTTACCTATTTATCGAAGCGCTCGCCAAAGCGGGTGTCAAATACGGTATTCCAAAGGGAAAATCATTAGAAATTGTCACACAAACGGTCCTAGCCAGCGCTGAAAATTTGCTGCAAGGGGCCGATAGCCCACACGATTTGATTGATAAAATCTCAAGTCCTGGTGGTACAACTATCGCAGGATTGCTTGACCTTGAAAAAACAGGTTTAACAGCTAGCGTCATCTCTAGCATTGATGCCACAATTGATAAAGCCAAAAACTTATAATAGTCAAAAAGCTGAGCGAAAGCCCAGCTTTTTTTATAACAATAACATGAAAAGCACACCCAAAGCATTGTTAATAAAATGAACAGCTATCGTGTACTCGAGCTTTTGCGTACGGTGATAAATGAGAGCGAGAACCAACCCCATACCGCCATAAATAATCCAACTTCCAAGGTCAGTCGGCATGTGCAACAAGCCAAACAAGAAAGAACTTAACAAAACACCAAGGTAAGAATTGTTAAAGACCTTTCCTAAAATCAGCCCTCGCATGACCGTTTCTTCCACAATCGGTGCAGTAATCACCGTCAACGTAATTAGCAATATTGGCGACATACCAACTTGCTCAATCGCTGCTTGATTGCCTGTATTGGCGTCAAGGCCTTTTTCCAAAACCAAAATGACACCACCAATATATTTGACAACCGTCAAGGCCGTAAAGCCAATAAGAATGATTTTCCAAGCCTGCCAGGTTTTTAAATCCTCCAACTGTTTCAAAAAACCAACACGCCTAGCAACGTAAATCGTAAAAATTGACACCACCAGCAAAGCCAAAGTAATTCCCAAAGTTTGGTTGAATGGTTGGTTAGCTCTAATAAAAACCGTTGGCAATTGTTCTAAAAAAATCAGAGCAAAAGCCAAGAAAAAATAACCCACGGCCGTTACAAATCGTTTCATTTCATCATCTCTCCTAACATCCTGTTTCGTACTATTGTAAACAAAATCCAGCCCAAAAACAATCCAAACAACTGCAAAAAAGCTGACCCAAATGGGCCAGCTTTAATGGTCTTATCATATTTAATAATTGATAACTTCGTTAGTTGCGTTTTTAAAACGCTCAACATCACGCGCAATCACGAGTTCCTCATCTGTTGGGATGACCATAACTTTCACGCGTGCTTGATCCGTTGAAATCACGCCATAAGCACCTGGTACATTCTTAGCAGGATCAATATCCACACCAAACCAAGTCATGCCAGCAATAATATCCTCACGCACGACATCTGAATTTTCACCAATACCAGCCGTAAAGATAACTGCATCTGCGCCATTTAACACAGCAAAGTACTGCGCAATGTATTTTCGCAAACGGTCGATATACATATCATAAGCTAACTCGCAATTAGCATCTCCAGCTTCTTTGCCAGCAAGAATATCACGCATATCACTTGATTTTTCAGAAACACCAAGAAGCCCTGACTGACGGTTTAGCACTGTTCGAATGTCGTCAGACGTATTGAGTTCAGGATCTGAATCCATTAAGAAAGCAATCACACCAGGATCAATACTTCCTGAACGTGTCCCCATCATGGTACCACCAAGCGGTGTCAAGCCCATTGACGTATCAACCGATTGACCGCCCTTAACCGCAGTAACTGAAACCCCATTACCAATGTGGCAAGTAATCAATTTCAACTCTTCCAATGGTTTTCCAAGGACTTTGGCAGCTTCTTGGGCGACGTATTGATGACTAGTCCCGTGTGCTCCATATTTACGTACCTTGTATTCTTTGTAGTAGCGGTTCGCAATTGGGTAGCGATAAGCGACTTTTGGCATTGATGTGTGAAAAGCCGTATCAAAAACAACGACACTGGTAATATCTGGCAAAAGCTCTTTAAAGGCTTTGATACCAAGGACTGCTCCAGGGTTGTGTAGAGGAGCCAAAGTTGACAACCCTTCCACTTTTTGAATGACATCATCCGTCACCAATGCAGACTCTTTAAAATATTCGCCACCAGCCACAACACGATGTCCGACACCGTCAATTTCGTCATAGCCTGTGATAATAGCCATCAAAATCAAATTATCCAACAAAATTTTAACAGCTGCCGTATGGTCTGGAATATCTCTTGTTTCTGAATGAGTTTTCCCTTTGAATTTAACCGTAGAAATCCCACAAGAAAGACCAATACGCTCAACTAACCCTTTTGCAATAACCTCTTCTTCTGGCATATTGTATAATTGCCATTTTAGACTTGAGCTTCCTGCATTGATAGAAATCGTTTTTGCCATAACTTTACCTCTAAAGCGCTTTCTTAATATAACTCATTCTATCATATTTTTTTAGAAAAGCCTATTGTCTTTTTTCCAATTTTGAAATTCTTTTACAAAATCTTCCAAAACAGCTTGTTCTTTCAAATCTACCAAGGGGTAAACAAAAGTTTCCACTGGATGAGTGGATTGTTTTTTGAAAACAAAGATGGACTTGGTGCTGGCTGCACTACCAAATAAGGTTTCAGGCAAGGTAATGACCGCAATCACATCTGCATAGCCTTTTAACCACTCTTTAAGCAAATCACTCTGTGGACTTGTCAACAAATCAGACGGTGCTAAAAAGATAGCCAAACCATCTTTTTTCAGGTATTTCAAAGATTGCTCCATTAACAAATGGTGAGCGTAGGTGTGTTCTTTGCTGCTAGCCACTTGGTAACGTTTAGCAATGGCATCATTAGGATAAAAACCGACTGGTAAATCACTAATAATCACATCGCTTTCTTTTAAAATTTGTGGGCGTACAGCATCCTCTTGGATAAACTGAGCAGATGAGCCCATCACTTCAGCGATACTAGCAGATAAATCAATCAATAAATCATCCACTTCAATACCAAGATAGTTCAGGGTTTTGGAACTGTTTGTTAATAAAGTTTCAGCCAAATTTCCCGTTCCACTACCGATTTCTAACACATCAACCGTATCAGGGGCTGTTAAGCTTTCTACTAAAAATAGTAAGATAAATCCCACGCTATCTGGTGTGAATTGGTGATTGGCTTGTAATTGCTCGGTTTGAGCTGCCTTAATGAAAATAAATTGAAAGGCTCTACGCCACTCTTCCTGACTTAATTGCAATTGACGTAGTTTGTCATTATTTGCAGCTACTTCCTCACTTGCACCTTCTTCTCCAAGATAAAACGAGTTTTGTTCAATCAGGGCATCGTAAAGATGTGTTTTCAACTCATTTTCAATCAATTGGATATTTTCTAAAATGAAATCGTAGGCTTGTTCGATTTTTTCAAAATTCATAGCTTCCTCCGCACGTTTTATCATATCAAAAAATAAGAAAAATGGGAAGAAGTCACCTTTTTCAAAAAAAGTCACTAATCATTTTCATCATTTCTGTGAAATTGGTATTGAAATTCTTTCTGATTGGCTAAGGTGACGGTGATATGAATATGCTGACCTTGAATGTGATATTGAGCCTTGCCTTTGTCAAAATGCATTTGTCCTGAATGTTCCTTGGCAAACTTATCCACTACTTTTGCCATCAGATAAGCCTGACTTGAGGCTCGCTGCGCTTGGTGTTTTTGCTCAACTGCTACCACGCGCCCCAAATAAAACTGCAAAACCAAGGCAAATACAGCTACCATGAGCAAAGAATACAGCAAAATACCAGCCTTAACCTTCCGTCTTAAAAGTGTAAACAAATTCTCTCTCCATACGATTTTTGAAGCCAAGTTTGATCGTTACTTGCTGACCGTCTTGTGATATGCTCGATGATTGCAAGCCAAAAAGCATGGGTTGGTAACCACGACCAGAAGCGTTTGTTTTGCGAAAATCATGGCTGTTAGATTGACCAAAAGCTAGGTGCTGATTGGCTTTAGTGACATACAGTTTATTAGATGCTACTCTGTCTAATTGGCCCCCCTCTAGTTCCGAGCGTAATTGCTGGGAAAATAAAAGCCACTCTTCTTCCTGATTGTTGGATAGGTAGTGGATATTGGCTTTGACCGAACATGCTAAACCGTCATAAACCAAGACCGTTCCTGCGATAACCAGCAACGCCACCAAGCATTCTAAAAGGGTGAATGCTTTTAGTCTAGTCTTTTTTAATGTGTAATATCCGTTTTTTTCCTTCATAAACTAAAAGCTCACCTTCTTGTTCTACAATGCTGACCTCAACCCCATTGATTGCCAAATGACCTTGTTCTGTTTGAATCGCCATTGTTGCCACATTTAATACTGCTTGTTGGTGCAGGCTTGCTTGCATCTGTTGCCTGCTTTTGGTGACTTCTCCCAAAACAAGACTGGTAATGGTCGCCATTAAGCCCAAGGCAACTAAACTCTCAAGGAGTATGTAGGCGGCTACTCTCTGTTTTTTTATATTTACCACTCCCTAAATACAATTGATAATAAATCTCTTTGTCTTGTAATTGAAAAACAACCTTGCCCAAAGATGAATTGCCCCCTTCCTTGCTCAATACAATCTGCTCGGTATCTCCCACTTTTACCTGACGTGGAAGGCTCACCTTAGACACGCCATTTGAAATCGCATCTTCTGAAATAGTCAAAGTCATTGCTCTTTGGTTAACGTTGGCTAGCGTTTGCGTATCGCGATAAAGATTTTCAAACGATAAAAAGAACAAGGTTTCTTCCAAACTTTGAAAAATACCGTTTAGCGAACCCGACAAACTCATGACCATAAAACACGTTATGCCCAAAGTCACCAAGGATTCCAAAATGGTAAAAGCTGGAACACCTTTATTGCTTAGTTTTGCGATAGGTTTCGGCTTAATCATCTGTAATATAACCCGCTTTAACAAGTTGTTCAATGCTTGGTTTCTCACCTTCTTTGAGTTCATAAAGCGATAGCTGACTTTCTACCACCTTGACCACTGCCTTGTTACCTTTTTCACGCACCGCATCTTTTTGATTGCTTAAATTTGGTACAAAAAGCAACATCAAAACGCTAATAATAAGCAAAACAATTAACATTTCCACCAGAGTGAATCCACGAACAGTCTTTCTACGCCATTTAGCTAATCTATTTTTCATTAAAAATACCCTCCCATATTTTGATACATTGGCAACAACATCGCTACGTAAATCAAGACAATCACCAAAGCCACAAAGATAAAGACTAGCGGTTGAATCAACTGGGTTGCTTGGTTCATTTTGCCAAAGAAACGTTGCCAGGTTTCCTCGGCGTAAATGTCTAATTCACTGCCTAATTTTGATTTGATTTCACCGTACTCAATCATCAGTCCTAGTTCTGTCAGAAAAAAAGGATAATCCAATACTTTTTGATGAAAGGCTTGCCCTGACAGTAAAGCTTCTTGCATATCTTGCCCAATTTCTTGAAACAAGCGTGATTTTTGTTGCTGCATAATCGCCACAATGTCAATCAACTCAACACCTTGACCGATGAGATTGCCCCATTCCCGTGCGTAATAAGCCGTCAAATACAACCGAATGGTATTTCCAATAAAAGGAAGGCGACTGAGTTGACTGTACACCCGAATGCGAGGCAAGCGTTTTTGGTAAAGATAAAGCGCAAGAACCACGAGCGTAATCATCACAGTTCCCACTAAAAACAGCAGGGGAAAATGCTGAATCAACTGAGTGGCTAGATTGCTACCTTCCAGTTGTGGCAATAAATAATGATTTAGCCCCACCATAATCAACACAAGGAAGCCAAGTAACATGACAGGGTAGGTCATAACCTCGAGCAATTTCTTTCTCACGGCACCCATGCTAGTTAGATAGGCATCAATTTTTACAAGGCTCCTTTGACTATTGCCGTGAATATCCGCCAAAGCCATCTGCGTTACAATCGTATCAGAGAAACCTAGCTGGGACATCATGAGCGATAGATTACCTCCAGCCAATAAGCTATTTTGCATCACATCGATATAATCAGCCTCCAGCAGCTGACTACGTCTTAGAAAGGACAGAATTTCCGACAAATGAAATCCACTATGAAACAAATTATTAAATAACTGAATGAGTTTTCGTTGTTTGCTAAAGGGTAATTTTTTCAATGGCCGCTTGTTCTTTGGAAAGATGTCCTTGTGCAACCAACTGGTCCATTTTTTGATTCCAGTTGCTTGGCTGGTGCTCTTTAAATCTATCTTTTGCAACATCTATCACACCTCCTCCCCCAATTAACCGTTGGTAAACCACTGCGTGCAGACTATTCTCCAACTCTTGCTGACTGATACCTAATTCCAATAAACGCGCATAAACACCTGAAATGCTTTTAGCATGAATGGTCGAAAATACCACAGCTCCTGTTAAACTGGCCCTAATAACCGCGTGTGCCGTATCGCTATCACGAATTTCTCCGATAATGAGAATATCTGGTCGATGCCGCAAGGACAATTTGATCAGCTCATCGTAAGTCATGCCTATTTCATCGTTTAATTGCAGCTGCAACATATTATCCTGCTGAATTTCCACAGGATCTTCGATGGTAATGACTTGTTTATCTGGAAATTTTTCCTGAACCAACTGATACATCAGCGTGGTTTTTCCACTACCAACTGGACCTGAAAAGAGATAAAGTCCCCTACCATTGACAACAGATAAAGCTTCCTCTAGCCCATCAAACCAATAATGGAGAGATTTTTGACCATAATAAAGCAAACGAATTACCAAACTCTCTCGACCGCGGTAGTCCCCGACACTTGATAAACGTAGCGAGATTTGCTCATCTTCTGCAAAGGTGTAGTCGCACGAACCTAGTTGGCTACGACGCTTTTCCCCAACGTCTATGCCTGCGACAAATTTAAAATGGCTAATCAGGTTAGTCATTTTGTCAGCATCAAAGCAATCTATCAATTCCTTGTCATTACCTAGCCGATAATAGACTTCATAGCGGTTTTGCCTAGGTAGGATATAAATATCTTGAGCAGCTTTAGCGACCGCATTTGCTATGATAGCTTTTGCTAAATCTTGAATCATAAAAACCTCCTCATCTCATTATTCGAAAAAAGAAAGGTATCATGGCCATTTAGCCAAAAACAAAAAAAGATAGCTAAGCTACCTTCTTCGTTTATATAAAGAATAAGCATTGCCTACTCCATTAAATACATTTAGTAAGACAATGCCTCTTTTGATAACTCACGACCATCTTCGAGTATAACAATGGAATGGTACTGTTGCAAGTAGCTGCCACACATCTCACACCAGCGTTGGTCCTCTTGGTTCCAAAAAGCTGCTTGAAAATTGTCATGGCATTTACAACTTGGTAAATATGATTTGAGTGTTTGGCATTCTTGTTGGTAAAAAGCACGTGCTTCTTCAAAATCATCAAAGCATTTTGTTTCTATGATGTCTTCCTGCCAATTTTCCAATGACCACCAGGGTTCCCAGTCGCCATATATTTTTACAACTTGATACATTTACCTCACTTCCTTTTAAGATTTATTATATAAAAATTAACGCTATTTTAAAAAATTTTTGCTTATTTATCATGATTACAAAAAAAGAGAGAACGAATCGTTCTCTCTTTTGGGTTTTATTCAGCACTTGTGATGATTTCTTCTTCCACCACAACATCTACTTCTTCAGTAGGTTCAAGCTCATTAACAGCTTGTGGTTCTATATTGCGGTAACGTGCCATACCTGTACCAGCTGGGATAATCTTACCGATGATAACATTTTCTTTAAGACCAAGAAGATGATCTTTCTTACCACGTATAGCGGCATCTGTAAGAACACGAGTTGTTTCTTGGAATGATGCTGCTGACAAGAATGAATTTGTTTCAAGGGAAGCTTTGGTAATACCCATCAAGACTGGACGTGATGTCGCAGGAATACCACCAGCAATAACGATATCTTTGTTGGCATCTGTAAAGTCTGAGATGTCCATCAAAGTACCTGGAAGCAATTCTGTATCACCTGGATCCATGATACGAACTTTACGAAGCATTTGGCGAACCATTACTTCGACGTGTTTGTCACCGATTTCTACCCCTTGGCTACGGTAAACTTTTTGTACCTCAGCAAGAAGGTAGGTTTCAACTGACAAGGTGTCACGAACTTCAAGCAAGCGTTTTGGTTGGATAGAACCTTCAGTCAATGGGGCACCACGGTGTACTTCGTCACCGACAGCTACTTTCATGCGAGCTGTAAATGGTACCACGTATTCACCTGTACCTGTTTTACCTTGTACAAAGACTTTCTTCGTACGTGTTGCGGCATCTTCTTCGATGTCAACAACAGTACCCTTAACTTCTGTGATGACCGCTTCCCCTTTAGGATTACGGGCTTCAAAGATTTCTTGGATACGAGGAAGACCTTGTGTGATGTCGGTATTTGACGCTACACCACCCGTGTGGAAGGTACGCATAGTCAACTGTGTACCAGGTTCACCGATAGATTGAGCGGCGATTGTACCAACAGCTTCACCAACTTCAACGGCATCGCCTGTCGCAAGGTTGATACCATAACAGTGGCGGCAAACACCGTGGCGAGTATTACATGTAAATACTGAACGGATGGTTACTTCTTCAACACCAGCTTTAACAATAGTAGCAGCCAAGTCTTCTGTGATTAAAACATCAGGACCAACAATGACTTCGCCTGTTTCTGGGTGTTTAACAGATTTCTTAGTGTAACGACCAACAAGACGTTCTTCAAGTGTTTCTGTCACTTCTTTTCCGTCTGTAATGGCGCTGATTACAAGACCACGGTCAGTTCCACAGTCGTCTTCACGAATGATAACGTCTTGGGCAACGTCAACCAAACGACGTGTCAAGTATCCAGAGTCAGCAGTCTTAAGGGCTGTATCAGTCATACCTTTACGCGCACCGTGAGTTGAGAAGAACATTTCCAAAACAGACAAACCTTCACGGAAGTTAGATAGGATAGGCAATTCCATGATACGTCCGTTCGGAGCGGCCATCAAACCACGCATACCGGCAAGTTGTGAGAAGTTAGAGATATTACCACGGGCTCCTGAGTCCATCATCATAACGATTGGGTTCTTAGGATCTTGTGTTTCAATCAGACGTTGTTCCAACTCTTCTTTTGCTTCACGCCAAGTTGTCGTAACCGCAACATAACGTTCATCGTCAGTGATAAGACCACGACGGAAGGCTTTGTTAATTTGTTCAACTTTCGCGTGAGCGGCATTGATGATTTCTTGTTTGTTATCAATAACTGGGATATCGGCAATACCCACTGTCAAACCAGCAAGGGTTGAGTGGTAGTAACCGAGGTCTTTCAAACGGTCAAGGAAAGCAGATGTTTCTGTTGTACGGAAACGTTTGAAGATTTCAGCAATGATATTTCCAAGATTTTTCTTCTTGAATGGAATGTTTGTTTCAAGGTTATCAATGACAGATTGGATTTCTTGACCTGGTGCCAAAAAGTATTTATCTGGTGTTTTTTCAGTCAAGTTAGCGTTGTTTGGCTCTTGAAGGTATGGTAGATCATCAGGCATGATAGCGTTGAAGAGGATTTTACCAACTGTTGTCACCATGATTTTATGTCTTTGTTCATCTGTCCATGGTTTGTTTGGCATACTATCAACAGCGATACCAACACGTGAATGCAAGTGAACATAACCATTGCGGTAAGCCATAATCGCTTCGTCACGGTCTTTAAAGACCATACCTTCCCCTTCACGACCTGGATCTTCCATTGTCAAATAGTAGTTACCAAGAACCATATCTTGAGATGGGGTTACGACTGGTTTACCATCTTTAGGGTTAAGGATGTGTTCTGCGGCCAACATAAGAAGACGTGCTTCTGCTTGCGCTTCTTCTGAAAGCGGCACGTGGATGGCCATTTGGTCACCGTCAAAGTCGGCATTGTAGGCCTCACAAACAAGTGGGTGAAGACGAAGGGCTTTACCATCGATAAGGACTGGTTCAAATGCTTGGATACCCAAACGGTGAAGAGTCGGTGCGCGGTTAAGAAGTACTGGGTGTTCTTTAATGACTTCTTCAAGAATATCCCAAATGCGTTCGTCACCACGTTCAACCATACGTTTAGCAGCTTTTACGTTACCAGCGTAGTCACGCGCTACAATTTCACGCATAACAAATGGTTTGAACAATTCGATAGCCATTTCACGTGGCACACCACATTGGTACATTTTAAGTGTTGGACCTACAGCGATAACAGAACGACCTGAGAAGTCAACACGTTTACCAAGCAAGTTTTGACGGAAACGACCTTGTTTACCTTTAAGCATGTGGCTCAAAGATTTCAATGGACGGCTACCCGGACCTGTGATTGGACGACCACGACGACCATTGTCGATAAGGGCATCAACCGCTTCTTGCAACATACGTTTTTCGTTTTGCACGATGATACCAGGGGCATTCAATTCAAGCAAACGAGCCAAACGGTTGTTACGGTTAATTACACGACGGTAAAGGTCATTCAAGTCTGATGCCGCAAAACGTCCACCATCCAATTGAACCATTGGACGCAGATCTGGTGGAATAACTGGCAAGATGTTAAGTACCATCCATTCTGGTTTGTTACCAGATTTGTAGAAGGCATCTAACACATCCAAACGACGAACAGCTTTGATACGTTTTTGACCAGTAGCCGTTTTCAATTCTTCTTTTAATTCAGCGATTTCAGATTTTAAATCAACGCGTTTAAGAAGGTCTTGGATGGCCTCAGCACCCATTTTCGCAACAAATGAGCCTTGTCCATATTCTTGTAATTTTTCACGGTATTCGCGCTCAGTCAAAAGTGATTTTGGTTCAAGCGGTGTATCTTTTGGATCAATAACAACGTAAGCTGCGAAGTAGATAACTTCTTCAAGAGCACGTGGGCTCATGTCCAATGTAAGCCCCATACGTGATGGAATACCTTTGAAATACCAGATGTGAGAAACGGGTGCTTTCAATTCGATGTGTCCCATACGTTCACGACGAACTTTAGCACGTGTTACTTCAACACCACAGCGGTCACAAATAATCCCTTTGTAACGAATACGTTTGTATTTACCACAAGCACATTCCCAGTCTTTTGTTGGACCAAAGATAACTTCGTCAAAAAGTCCTTCACGTTCGGGTTTGAGCGTACGATAATTGATTGTTTCAGGTTTTTTAACTTCACCATAAGACCATGAGCGGACTTTGCTTGGTGAGGCTAATGTGATTTGCATACTTTTAAAACGATTTACGTCAACCACTAGATTTACCTTTCTTTATGTTCTTTGAAAATAGCCAAGCTACTTTCTTAAATGCGACAACTTACAAAGAAAACTTCATAAGCTTTTTATCTCTGTTTTAGCACACCATCAATACTATGGAAAGCTAAGAAAGCTTCCCATAGCCTGACTGGCTTTATTTTTCTTCAGATTCTTCTTTGATAGATGCTTCTGCTTTTTCGGCTTCTTGTTTTTGACGTGCTTTTTCAAGGTCATCAACGTGCATGACATCATCATCTTCACCTTCGTCAAGATCACGAAGTTCTACTTCGTTGTCATCTTCGTCAAGCACGCGCATATCAAGACCAAGAGATTGCAATTCTTTGACAAGAACTCGGAATGATTCTGGCACACCTGGTTTTGGAATTGGCTTACCTTTAGTGATGGCTTCATAAGCTTTAAGACGTCCGGTCACGTCATCAGACTTGTAAGTCAAGATTTCTTGAAGGACATTTGATGCACCATAGGCTTCCAATGCCCAAACCTCCATCTCACCAAAACGTTGTCCACCAAATTGTGCTTTACCTCCAAGAGGTTGTTGGGTAACGAGTGAGTAAGGACCTACTGAACGAGCGTGAAGTTTATCATCAACCATGTGGTGAAGTTTGATCATGTACATGATACCCACAGACACACGGTTATCAAATGGTTCACCTGTACGTCCGTCATAAAGAACGGTTTTGGCATCGCTGTCCATACCAGCTTCACGAACGGTATCCCAAAGGTCGTCAGAAGTTGCCCCATCGAAAACTGGAGTCGCAATGTGAATACCAAGGTTACGCGCAGCCATACCAAGGTGAAGTTCCATAACTTGTCCGATGTTCATACGAGATGGCACCCCAAGTGGGTTCAACATGATATCAACTGGTGTTCCGTCTGGAAGGTAAGGCATGTCTTCAACTGGAACGATACGAGAAACAACCCCTTTGTTTCCGTGACGACCGGCCATTTTATCTCCAACTTTGATTTTACGTTTTTGAGCGATGTAAACACGAACCAACATGTTAACACCTGATTGTAATTCATCACCGTTAGCACGTGTAAAGATTTTAACGTCACGAACAACACCATCACCACCGTGTGGCACACGAAGTGACGTATCACGCACTTCACGTGATTTATCACCAAAGATAGCATGAAGAAGGCGTTCTTCAGCAGAAAGATCTTTCTCACCTTTAGGTGTCACTTTACCAACAAGGATATCCCCTTCTTTAACCTCAGCACCGATACGGATAATACCCATTTCGTCAAGGTCTTTCAAAGCTTCTTCACCGACGTTTGGAATTTCACGAGTGATTTCTTCAGGGCCAAGCTTTGTATCACGTGTTTCTGATTCAAATTCTTCCAAGTGAACAGATGTGTAAACATCTTCTTTAACCAGACGTTCACTCATGATAACCGCATCCTCGAAGTTATACCCTTCCCAAGTCATGTAAGCGACAATTGGGTTTTGACCAAGAGCCATTTCACCTTTTTCCATTGAAGGACCGTCAGCGATAAAGTCACCTTTTTCAACGATATCTCCAACTTTAACAAGGGTACGTTGGTTGTAGGCTGTACCTGAGTTTGAACGACGGAATTTTGTAATGTGGTAAACATCAAGTGAACCATCTTCACGACGCACTTCTACTTTTTCAGCGTCTGAGAAGACAACGCGTCCATCGTGTTTTGCGATAACGGCAGCGCCTGAATCGTGGGCTGCTTGATATTCCATACCTGTACCAACATATGGTGCATGTGGGTCAATCAACGGAACGGCTTGACGCTGCATGTTGGCACCCATGAGGGCACGGTTTGAGTCATCGTTTTCAAGGAAAGGAATACATGCTGTCGCAACGGCAACTACCTGTTTAGGAGAAACGTCTACGAAATCAACAACGCTTGCTGGGAACTCTTGGTTATTACCTTGGTGACGTCCCATAACGATGTCTTCAGCAAATGTACCGTCTTCGTTTAGTTTTGAGTTTGCTTGTGCAACAGTGTACTCATCTTCTTCATCGGCAGTCAACCAAACGATTTCGTTTGTGACAACACCTGTCGCACGGTCAACTTTACGATACGGTGTTTGGATGAAACCATATTTGTTCAAGTGTCCGTAAGTTGACAAGTTGTTGATCAAACCGATGTTAGGTCCTTCAGGGGTTTCAATCGGACACATACGACCATAGTGAGTGTAATGCACGTCACGAACTTCGTAACCTGCACGGTCACGTGTCAAACCACCAGGTCCTAAGGCAGACAAACGACGTTTGTGTGACAACTCAGAAAGTGGGTTGTGTTGGTCCATGAACTGTGACAACTGTGAAGAACCGAAGAATTCTTTAACCGCAGCTGTTACAGGACGGATGTTGATGATTTGTTGTGGTGTCAAGACTTCGTTATCTTGAACAGACATACGTTCGCGAACGTTACGTTCCATACGAGCAAGACCAATACGGAATTGGTTAGCCAACAACTCACCAACGGCACGGATACGACGGTTACCAAGGTGGTCGATATCATCCACTTTACCAAGACCTTCTGCAAGGTTCAAGAAGTATGACATTTCTGCCAAGATATCCGCTGGTGTAAGGGCACGCACTTTATCATCAGGGTTTGCGTTACCAACGATTGTTACCACGCGGTCTGGGTCAATTGGTGACACCACTTTGAATTTTTGAAGCACAACTGGCTCAGTAACAACAGCGTAATCGTTTGGTGTGTAAACGAATTTGTTAAGGTCACCGTCCAATTGGTCAGCGATAGAATCAATCACATCGCGGGTCATAACAGTTCCTGCTTCAACAAGGATTTCCCCTGTTTCAGCATCAACCAAATTTTCAGCGATTGTTTGATTCAACAAACGTGTTTTAAGGTTTAATTTTTTATTGATTTTGTAACGACCAACAGCTGCCAAGTCGTAACGACGTGGGTCAAAGAAACGAGCTACAAGCAAGCTACGCGAGCTGTCAGCAGTTTTTGGTTCACCTGGACGAAGGCGTTCGTAAATTTCTTTGAGGGCTTCGTCTGTACGTGAATCCGCTGGGTTTTTGTGAATGTCTTTTTCGATGGTGTTGCGGACAAGTTCGCTATCACCAAAGATATCCATGATTTCATCATCACCTGAGAAACCAAGGGCACGCACAAGTGTTGTAAATGGAATTTTACGCGTACGGTCAATACGAGTGTAAGCAATGTCTTTTGAATCTGTTTCTAATTCAAGCCAAGCACCACGGTTAGGAATAACCGTTGAACCGTATCCAACCTTACCATTTTTATCCACTTTGTCATTGAAATAAACACCAGGAGAACGAACCAACTGAGAAACGATGATACGTTCACCACCATTGATGATAAAGGTTCCCATTTCAGTCATGATTGGGAAATCACCAAAGAAAACTTCTTGGGTTTTAATTTCGCCTGTTTCTTTGTTAATCAAACGGAAAGTGACAAAAATTGGTGCTGAATAAGAGGCATCGTGGATACGAGCTTCCTCAAGCGTATACTTAGGCTCTTTTAACTCGTAACCAACAAATTCAAGTTCCATAGTATCTGTAAAGTTACTAATTGGAAGCACATCTTCAAAAACTTCTCTTAATCCATTATCCAAGAAGTCTTTAAAAGAATCTGTCTGAATTTCGATCAAGTTTGGTAAATCAAGAACTTCCTTAATTCTTGAAAAGCTACGACGTGTACGGTGTTTCCCGTACTGAACTTCATGTCCTGCCAAAGTGTATTACTCCTTCATTAAAATACAGAGGTCAATCGACGCTTGACGGCTTTGTTTTGTTTGTTTAATAACCACACAAAACCCTAGCATTGACCCAACTAGCTCTAGAATACGTTGCCGTATTCTGCCAAAGTTGTCCTTAATGTGAATTTTTAGAATTTTTAAATATAGGTTACAAATGCTGTATTCTTCCAAAATTAAGCACAAAAAGAGCAGCTAAATCTAACACCATTAAGAGTGATTTAACTGCTGCAAACCTTAGTTGGA
This sequence comes from Streptococcus alactolyticus, assembly GCF_042649785.1. Lineage (NCBI taxonomy): Bacteria > Bacillati > Bacillota > Bacilli > Lactobacillales > Streptococcaceae > Streptococcus > Streptococcus alactolyticus. The sequence goes on from NZ_JBHRZX010000037.1 coordinate 110,742, forward strand.
CAATATTTCAACTAAGGTAGACGACAAATAGTTGACACTATTATACCTTATTTTTGATTTTTTTGCAAGTGATATGTTAGTTGCTACTTGTTGTGGTAATAGAAGAATTATGCAGCAAACTATCCCAAGCTTTGGTGTAGTCGCTGTCGGTACCACCGATGGCAAATTTATAAGTCATATTACCTGCTCCATTTTTCGCCCAATAGCTTGTCGTGGTTTCGCCATTAACCAAGAGTGGACGTCCATTAACCGTTACAGTTCCTGGCTGCAATCCTGTCGCTTTTAGGACGGTTGATTTGATAACGCTAGAAGATAGGGAGTACTTGTCATTGACCCCTATTGCGCTCGAATCGGCATTGTAAATGGCATTGACCAGATAAGCCATGTATTGAGCATTGTACTTGTAACCCGTGCGGGAATCCATAGACGTGTTGTCATCATTTCCTGCCCAACCACCTAAAGTGATTTTTGGCGTTGACAACATGAGCCAAACATCGGTGTAGTTGTCTGTCGTTCCCGTTTTTCCTGTCCAATCAGCACTTGCTGCCGTTTGATTCAAGTCTTTCAAATCATTGTAAAATTCTGTCGTAGCCCCACCTGTGACCACTTCTTTCAACAATTGATTCAAAATGCTTGCCGTCGCTTCTGAGAAGACACGAACAGGATTGGCCTTGTGTTGGTAAATAACCTGACCTTTATTGTCAGTGATGCTATCAACCAAGTACCCTTTGAGGTAAACACCACCATTTGAAATCATCTGGTAGGCATTGACTTGCTGAAGAACAGTTGTTTCAATACCACCACCCAGCGGTAAACTTTCAATATTGTAATTGTCGATATCGTATCCCATTTTCTTCATGTAAGATTCCACATCAACATTATTGTTTAACAACATTTGGTAAGTCCAATAAGCTGGGATATTCCAAGACGTGTTCAAAGCTTCTTGCAAGGTAATCATTTCTGTTCCGACATCATTACCGTGCATAATGGCTTGACCACTTGAAAATGACGTAGGGTAGTTTGACAACATGCTGGCACTACCCAAAAGGCCTTGATCAATGGCAATACCATAAGCGATAATTGGCTTGATACTTGACCCTGGTGAGCGAGCGGTGTCAAAGGCGTGGTTATTTTGGTTTGTTGTGTAATTCCTTCCTCCGACAAATCCTAAGATAGCTCCCGTATCATTAGCCATCAAGACATTACCAACTTCGACCATTTTAGCATTATCTTGGTCAAGCGTACTGCCGTACTGTGCCACGGTATTTTGCATGGCATCATAAATCGACTTGTTAATCGTCGTCTTAACCGTGTACCCACCTTGTTGCAAGGTTTCTAGAGCTAATTCTTTGTACGATTCTTTAGTAGTATCGTTTTTAAGCTCTTGGTCAGAAACCCCATTTTGCTTAATCAAGTAGTTATACATGATGTCTTTAGCTTCACTGAGAACCGCATAGTAAAGGAAGTCGTGCTCATTGGTTGTGGCTGATTCTGACGGAATGAAGTCTTGGCTCACATCATAAGCCTTGTACTCTTCGTACTCGGATTCCGTTAGGTAGCCCGCACGGTACATATTGTAAAGAACATCTTGTTGACGAGATAAGCCGTAAGCTAAATTGTCCTTGTCTTTTAATTGCCCTGTTGCTGTATAAGGTGAATAGACAATCGGACTTTGTGGCAAACCAGCTAGAAAGGCTGCCTGAGGCACCGTCAAATCTTTAGCCGACACGCCAAAGATACCCCTTGCTGCCTCTTCAATCCCAGCAATATTTTCACCTTTATTATTGCGACCAAATGGCGACACATTTAAATAATCCGTCAAAATCTCATCTTTGTTGAGGTAACGTTCCAAAGCCAAAGCGTAAATAATCTCACGCGACTTGCGTTTAAAGGTCGGATCATCTCCCAGCACCTGTTGTTTAATCAATTGCTGCGTAAGAGTCGAGCCACCGCTGGTTTCGCCCAACCCCAAAACAGATGCCAAGGTTGCCCGAAAAACAGCTTTAGGCACTACCCCATCATGGTTTTCAAAATTTTCATCCTCAGTCGCAATGATGGCTTTCTTGACATTATCAGAAATAGCACTGCTCTCAACAGGGGTCCGCAACAAATCCGTGTCAATACTTGCAATCGAGCTACCATTAGAATAAGTCATCTCAGACACCCGACTCAAGGATGTTACTTGTTGAACCAAGGTATCCTTATCAGGTACCTTAACCGAGTCAATCTGACTAGCCAGATAACCAAAGGCAATCCCTATGCCCAACATACCAAATAAAATAATAATAATATAAAAAAAGTCAGCTAATAGTTTGAAGGTTCTTAAAATGACAGAGCCCAACTCTAACAAACCAAACGACTGACGTGGTTTTTTTCTCTTTTTCTTAAACATTCAAATACCTCATTATCCATTATACCAAACTTTGATAAAGCTTGCATAGAGGGATAATATTTTGATATAATAGCCTGTAAACTATACTATTTTCAACGAAGGAGAACGCTCATGAATATATTCGAAGAATTAAAAGAACGTGGCTTAGTTTTTCAAACAACTGATGAAGAAGCCCTTGTCAAAGCATTAACAGAAGGGCAAGTATCCTATTATACTGGTTATGACCCAACTGCTGACAGCTTGCACCTTGGGCACTTGGTGGCTATCCTCACGTCACGCCGTCTTCAATTAGCAGGGCACAAACCTTACGCTCTTGTTGGTGGGGCAACTGGCTTGATTGGTGACCCATCATTTAAAGACGTTGAACGTAGCCTCCAAACCAAAGAAACCGTTGACAGTTGGGTGGTTAAAATTCAAAATCAATTATCCCGCTTCCTTGATTTTGACAATGGTGACAACAAAGCAGTCATGGTAAACAACTACGATTGGTTTGGGCAAATCAGCTTCATCGACTTCTTGCGTGATGTCGGAAAATACTTTACAGTCAACGCCATGATGAGCAAAGAATCTGTAAAAAAACGTATTGAAACAGGGATTTCTTACACAGAATTTGCTTACCAAATCATGCAAGGCTACGATTTCTACGAATTAAACGACAAATACAACGTAACACTCCAAATCGGTGGGTCAGACCAATGGGGTAATATGACAGCTGGTACAGAATTATTGCGTCGTAAAGCTGATAAAACTGGCCATGTGATGACTGTTCCACTTATCACCGACTCAACTGGTAAAAAATTCGGAAAATCAGAAGGTAACGCCGTTTGGCTTGATGCTGACAAAACATCACCATACGAAATGTACCAATTCTGGCTCAACGTCATGGACGATGATGCTGTTCGTTTCTTGAAAATTTTCACTTTCCTTTCATTGGAAGAAATTGCGGACATTGAAAAAGAATTTAACGCTGCTCGTCACGAACGTTTGGCCCAAAAAATCTTGGCGCGCGAAGTGGTAACCTTGGTTCACGGCGAAGAAGCTTACAAAGAAGCCTTGAATATCACAGAACAACTATTTGTAGGAAACATCAAAAACCTTTCAGCAAAAGAATTGAAACAAGGGCTTAACAACGTGCCAAACTACGCTGTTCAAGCTGACGACAATCTTAATATTGTTGAGATTTTAGTGGCAGCAAAGATTTCACCTTCAAAACGCCAAGCACGCGAAGACGTTCAAAACGGAGCCATTTACCTCAATGGTGAACGCATCCAAGATTTGAACTACACGCTTTCAGAAACCGATAAAATCGACGATGAATTAACTGTTATCCGTCGTGGTAAGAAAAAATACTTCGTCTTGACTTACTAATTTATCCTGACTCTAAGAAGACCGTTTGGTCTTCTTTTTTGTGGCTGCCCTTTTTGAGTGAGGTCAAAATACACTCTTTCACATTTATTTGTTATAATAATCTTTAATATGTTAAAAGGATTATTATATGGCTATTATTGAAAAAGCTCCCGCGAAGATTAATTTAGGATTGGACATTGTCGGGCGTCGCTCTGACGGCTATCACGACTTGTCTATGATTATGGTCAGCGTGGATTTAAACGACTACATCACAGTATCTGAAATAGATGACAATGCCATTATCGTTGAATCGAACAATCATAAAATGCCACTCAACGATAAAAACGATGTGTTTAAGGCTGCCAAACTCATTCGTGAAGCCTACCACATCTCCTCTGGCGTCAAGATTGAATTGCAAAAATCTATCCCGATTTGTGCAGGTTTGGGAGGCGGGTCAACCGACGCCGCTGCTACGATTCGTGCCCTCAACCAATTATGGCAACTCCACTTATCCAAACAAGAAATGGTCGCAATCGGACTTGAAATCGGTACAGACGTGCCGTATTGTCTAGAGGCGGGGTGTGCTTTTGTGTCTGGAAAAGGGGAAATCGTTGAACACCTCGACCACCACCCTTCAGCTTGGGTAGTCTTGGTCAAACCTGATTTTGGCATCTCCACTCGAACCATTTTTCCTGAAATCGATTGCCAAACCATCTCAAGAGTTGATATTGCTTCTTTAAAAGAAGCCATCTTGACAGGCAATTACAAGCAAATGATTGCAAACATGGGCAATTCCCTCGAGGACATTACCATCAAACGCAAACCATTTATCCAAAAAATCAAACAACGAATGCTCAGTTGTGGAGCCGACGTCGCCTTGATGTCGGGCAGCGGACCAACTGTATTTGCCTTGTGCCAATCAGAAAAGAAAGCCAATCGTATCGTGAACAGCATGCGTGGATTTTGTAATGAAGTTTACAAGGTGCGGATGTTGTAGTGTAAAGGGTCAACTCATTGATTCTTTTTTTCTTTTTTGATATAATTAACTGGTTAATTATTATTGCAGCAGACGAAAGGGTGTGAAAAAATGCCAATCGCAAACCAAGTTGACCATTTGGTTAATCAAATCTTGTTAAAAGCAGAAAACCAACACGAATTGTTATTTGGGTCTTGCCAAAGTAACGTGTCCCTTACCAATACGCAGGAGCACATTTTGATGCTATTGTCACAGGAACGCCTGACCAATTCAGAATTGGCAAAACGCTTAAATATCAGCCAGGCGGCTATTACAAAGGCCACAAAATACCTTGTCACAAAAGGCTTATTGGCTAGCGTTAAAAACAAGGAGGACGCTAGAGTCACTTATTTTGAATTAACCAATAGTGCCAAACCCATTGCTCAAGAACATATGCACCATCATGACAGCACTATTGCTGTTTATGAAAAACTGCTCGGGCAATTTTCTGAAAATGAGCAAGCTGTGATTACCCGCTTTTTAGACATCTTTTTAGTCGAATTGGAAAGGGAAGCATGAGATACATTACTGTAGAAGATTTATCGTTTCAATATGACAGTGAACCTGTTTTAGAAGGCATTCATTACCACTTAGACAGCGGCGAATTTGTCACCTTGACAGGAGAAAATGGTGCTGCTAAATCAACCTTGGTTAAAGCAACTTTGGGCATTTTATCTCCTAAAAGCGGTCGTGTGACCATTTCAAAGAAAAACAAGGACGGAAAAAAACTACGCATTGCCTACTTGCCGCAACAAATTGCCAGTTTTAATGCTGGTTTTCCTTCGACCGTCTATGAATTTGTATCATCTGGCCGTTACCCACGAAACGGTTGGTTCCGCCGTTTAACCCAGCACGACGCCGAACACATCAAAACTAGCTTAGAATCTGTTGGTATGTGGGAAAACCGCCACAAACGCATTGGTAGCCTCTCAGGTGGTCAAAAACAACGCATTATCATTGCTCGTATGTTTGCTTCAGACCCTGATATTTTCGTCTTTGATGAGCCCACAACAGGTATGGACGCAGGAACAACCGAACGCTTTTACGAACTGATGCACCACAGTGCCCACCAACACGGAAAGGCTGTTTTGATGATTACCCACGACCCCGAAGAACTCAAAAAATACGCTGACCGCAACATCCACTTGGTACGCAACCAAGAAACCAGCTGGCGTTGCTTTAACGTTCACGATAACGGTGGGAAGGAGCAAGTCTAATGGCCGAAATTTTATCTTATGATTTTATGCAGCGAGCCCTTCTAGCTGTCATTGCAATTAGTGTTTTCGCCCCTATTTTGGGCATCTTCCTTATCTTACGACACCAAAGCTTAATGAGCGATACCTTAAGCCACGTATCCTTAGCAGGAGTTGCCTTGGGAATTTTACTAGGAGTTTCAACCACCTGGTCAACCGTCATTGTGGTCACCATTGCAGCTGTTATTTTAGAATACCTGCAGACCGTTTACAAGCACTATATGGAAATCTCCACCGCGATTTTGATGTCGCTCGGTTTGGCTATCGCACTCATTGTCACAAGTAAATCAGACAATGGAAATGTCAATTTGGAACAGTACTTGTTTGGTTCGATTATCACTATCAATTCAGGACAGGTTATCGCACTCTTTGCCATTGCCATCTTAGTCCTCATTTTGACAGTTCTGTTCATTCGCCCAATGTACATTTTAACCTTTGACGAAGAAACAGCTTTTGTAGATGGCCTACCTGTGCGCCTCATGTCAGTCTTGTTTAACATTGTCACTGGAATTGCCATCGCCTTGACCATCCCAGCTGCTGGGGCACTTTTGGTGTCAACCATCATGGTTCTCCCAGCAAGTATCGCGATGCGCCTAGGGAAAAACTTCAAATCCGTTATCTTCATCAGCATTATCATCGGCTTTATTGGCATGATAACAGGGATTATGGCCTCATATTATTGGGAAACACCCGCTAGTGCAACTATCACCATTATCTTTGTCGCTATCTTCCTCCTCGTCAATATCTCTAACCTCATCCAACACCGCCTCAATTTCAGATAAAAAAGCAGTGAACTGATCTGACCCCCAAAAGTTGGACAAGTAATTATTGAAAGGATTTAGTCCTGTATTGTACAGGGCTGAGTCCTTTTAGTTTTACTTGAATACGTTTGTTATTGTAATAATCTATGTAATCTATAATGGCTTGTTTAAGTTCATCTAGCGATTTGAATGTCTTCTCAAAGCCATAAAACATTTCTGATTTTAAGATACCAAAGAAGGATTCCATCATGTCATTGTCTGGGCTATTGCCTTTACGGGACATGAATGGACGAATTCCCTTTTGATTAAGAAATTCATGATAACAATTGTTAAAGATATTTTAGATGAGCATCAATTTCATCCTGCTAATGCTCTTGTCAATATTTCATTTGATGTTTGTTACCTATTAGGAGCTTTTCTTTCAGGGATTATTATTGACATTACTAATCATCAGGTCACTTTTCTTTTATCAACTTCTTTATTTATTGTTGCGACAATTCTCTTGTTGTTGATAGAACCTCAAGAGAATAATGAGCAAGGTAAAGAAGAGGAAAATAGTACCAGAAAGACAGTTCTTCAATATCTGAAATCAAATCCCAAATTATTGTCATTAGTTCTGTTGACGTCATTATGGAATTTACTAATATGGGAAGCATTTCCGATAATCTTTCCAATCTTTGTGAAAAATGTTCTTCATGAAGATACTGCAACTTATGGTATTATCAATGGTGTTCAATCATTTGGGATTATTATTGGTTCGTTGATTGTAGGAGGCATACCTAAGCATAAAAATAGCTTTCATTTAACCCTTCTATTTTTGATTGCTCACTGCATGTTAATTGCTGCCTTTTCTTTACAAAATAACTTAACGCTATCCATTATTTTGTTGATTTTAGCAGGTATCATATCTTCGCCTATAATGATTTATAAATCAACCTTCTTTCAAGAAGAGATTCCAGGACAACTCAAAGGAAGAATTTTTAGCATCATTGGCTTGTTAGGCACTGTGACTTATCCTATAGGTAACTTTCTAACAGCATTAATCCTAAACTATATTCCCTCAGCTAATGTTGGAATGTTACTATTTGCTTATTCAATGATTTTATTAGTTTTCTCTTCTTTCCTATTTGTCTTTTTATATCGCAAAGGTACAACAAACGTATAATACAACTTAAACAAAACAGTGCCTAGAAAAGCACTGTTTTTTAATTGATAGGACATTAGAGAATAAACAAAATTGAAAAAAGGAGTAACAAAAAAGTCTAATTGAACAAGGATTCATATTTTACAAGAATAGACGATCAGCATAGTTGAAGAAATACTTCATGTAAAATTTTAAAGACTATTTAATACGCCTAACAGGAATTCCCCGTTCTTTTCCAGGGAAATCATGAAGTAACTGAGCGTATAAATTCGCCGTCAGAGGTGATTCATGACTTCAGGCATTCACATGCTTCACTACTAATAAATCAAGGGGAAGATTATCTTGTTGTAAAAGAAAGATTAGGCCATGCATCTATAACTACGACAATAGATACATACTCTCATTTATATCCAAGTAAACAACAAAAATTAGCGGATAAATTAGATGATTTGTTATAGAATTAGTAATTTTTAGTAACTCAGCATCAAAAATTCAACAATTAAAAGAAAAAGACAAGGTCCGAAAACCTTGTCTTTAATACTATACCGGCGGCCGGGGTCGAACCGGCACGTCCTTGCGGACACTGGATTTTGAGTCCAGCGCGTCTGCCAATTCCGCCACGCCGGCTAGTATAACTGGGGTAGCTGGATTCGAACCAACGCATGAGGGAGTCAAAGTCCCTTGCCTTACCGCTTGGCTATACCCCAATAATAAGAAGGCGAATGATGGGAATCGAACCCACGCATGCCAGAGCCACAATCTGGTGTGTTAACCACTTCACCACATTCGCCATATCCTTAACACGGGCAGTAGGAATTGAACCCACACTGAAGGTTTTGGAGACCTTAGTTCTACCTTTAAACTATGCCCGTAATATGGAAGGGGAGGGATTCGAACCCCCGAACCCGAAGGAGCGGATTTACAGTCCGCCGCGTTTAGCCTCTTCGCTACCCTTCCAGATTAATATATAATAATGGCGCGAGACGGAATCGAACCGCCGACACATGGAGCTTCAATCCATTGCTCTACCAACTGAGCTACCGAGCCTTCTATTGCGGGAGCAGGATTTGAACCTACGACCTTCGGGTTATGAGCCCGACGAGCTACCGAGCTGCTCCATCCCGCGACAATAATATAAAGGAGGATGTGGGATTCGAACCCACGCACGCTTTTACACGCCTGACGGTTTTCAAGACCGTTCCCTTCAGCCAGACTTGGGTAATCCTCCATATAAGTATAGTCCGTACGGGATTCGAACCCGTGTTACCGCCGTGAAAAGGCGGTGTCTTAACCCCTTGACCAACGGACCATATTATTAAGTGAATGGGCACAAGTGGACTCGAACCACCGACCTCACGCTTATCAGGCGTGCGCTCTAACCAGCTGAGCTATGCGC